>NZ_JBHVFE010000183.1:0-15796 GCF_042801945.1 Kitasatospora sp. NPDC057542 | reverse complement strand
GCCCTCGCCTGAGGGCCTCCCACCTGGTTACGTCACCGGACTAGAGCCAGTTGGTAATGACGGCCCACCCGTTGGCGGGCCTGTTGAACAGGACGCGCCGGAGTGCAGCGATCATGAGTTCACCTCCTTTCCGCTTGACGAGTCTTGTGGTGGGGGCTTCGGACGTGATGCAGGGTGAAGCCCCGAGGGATGGAGGCGTTGGTGACGAGAGGACGTGTGTCGCCGTGGCTGGCTTGCAGGCGCGTACCGGCGGTGAGAGCGCCGACGGTGTCGGTGACCATGGTGTGGGCGACGGCGGCCCCCGCGCAGGTGAACGGGCCGGCGCTGAAGGGCAGGTAAGGGCCGCATGCCTCCGGCTCCGCCCAGCGCTCAGGGCGGAAGACATCGGGCTGGGACCAGCAGGCGG
This sequence comes from Kitasatospora sp. NPDC057542, assembly GCF_042801945.1. NCBI lineage: Bacteria > Bacillati > Actinomycetota > Actinomycetes > Kitasatosporales > Streptomycetaceae > Kitasatospora > Kitasatospora sp. NPDC057542. The sequence goes on along the minus strand of NZ_JBHVFE010000183.1, from coordinate 15,390 downwards.
GGTCGTGGTGAAGGAGATAGGGGCTGACCGACAGAACCGTGCCAGCGCTGAGGGCGACCCCGCCGAAAGTACCGGCATGCGGGACGGGGCGGCCGACCATCCAGACCAGCGGACGGTGGCGTGCAGCCTCGCGGGCGAGGCTGTCCGTCGTCCACGGCCACGGGGAGCCCTGGCTGTACGTGCACGCTAGCAACAGCGCCCAGGCGACCGTGTAGCCGACGTTGGCCACGACCGAGCCGAACATCAGCCGATACAACTGGGCCACGGTGTCGTCGGAGACCTGCGCGGGGCAGGCCCTGACGACCGCGTCCAGCAGATCCCGGGGCTCAGCATGGACATCGTCGGCCTTGCGCCGCTGCCGAACATATGCGGCGATCTGCCTGCTGACCGCTGCGCTCGCCAGTTCCACCGCCAGGCGGCCCCGCACGCTCGGTGAGCGGACGAGCATGCCACGCTCCACTGCCGCCTCCAGGCACGCCTGCAGCTGTGGTGGCGCGCTGGGGTGCAGCAGAGTTTCTCGCGCACCTCGATATACCAGCCTGGGCCCGGTGGCGGGCCATGTGCTGGCCGGAGCAAGCTGGCCCACGGCCTCGCCGAGCTTGTCGCGGTAGCGGCCAAGCCCGGCCCGCATGATCTCGCGCACCGCGCGCCCCAGAGCGGTCTCGGCCCCACGCGAAGGAAGCACGCCCCCGAAGAAGGTGGACCCCCCGCCGTTGAAGTCCGGATCACGCAGCACTCTGAGCGCGAGACCGGTATCACCAACACACCACCCGCCCCAAGGAAGCGGGAAAACCCTGTGAGAGCTGCGCTGGGACTGGTCCACGAGAAACCCCAATGGATCCTGCCGAAATCGGCGCATTGCCCTCAAGCGCATGAACGGCCCCCTCGGTTGCATCCCGGCATCCCGTGCCGTAGTGGCATGGGTGTATTCAAGCAACCTGTTCACGCTGGCATCTACATTGATGCATCAAACCACCCTTTTAGGGCATGAAGACGTTCAGTTCGGCCGCGGCTGCTGGCGCCATGCTGTCCGCGGTGACGCTGAGCGCCCTGACCGCTCTGGCAGTGGTCGACGCCCAACCGCAGCACGTCCGCCAGGTCATTCGTCGGCGGCGTCCTTGTCGCGCAGGGGCCGCAACCCGCCGGGCAGCTCGGTGAGCTGGAAGGAGTACCGGCCCAGCACGTTGACGTGGTGACGCACGAAGGGCGAGAGCCGGGCGACGTCCCCGTCGCGGACGTCGAAGCCCTCGGTGCGGAGTTGGGTGAGGGCGGCGTCCATGTAGCGGGTGTTGAAGAGCACCAGGGCGTTGAGGACCAGGCCCAGGGCGGCCAGCTGGTCTTATCCGAACTTGTCCGGGGCAGTGAGGTCGTCGCTCGGAGCGGCGTCACAACTGCGAGTAGTGGTTGCGAAGGCGGCAGAGTCAGGCGTGACGTGCGCAACGCGCGCCGTTTCATTGTCCTGCTCTCGCCCTGTGGTTGGCAGGAAGACGTTCTGGCGCACTGCGTCTTGCGGATGGCAGGATGAACCCCGTGATGATCACCAGAAAGGCTCATGCCGCGTAAGCGTCCGGGCGCGATCCGCGCCGCGCACCAGCGCCAACCGCCCGAGTGGGCTCGTGAGCTGCCTCCCATCGACCGTCTGTCGCGCGATGCAAGCGCTGCAATCCACTGGGTGGAGCACGGCTATGACAGCCACGAGGTCCAACCCGGGCGGACCACTCAGTTCCTCTACAGCTACCGGAAATTCTTGCGGCAACCCGGTCGGAAGCTGAGGTTGACTGCATCGGAGTGCCAGTCGTGTCCGGGGTGCCAGTACGACGATGTCGCGGTGGTCAGAGACGCGCTGGAGCACATAGCGGGCAGACTCCCGCTTCCAGCACGCACCGAACTTCGACGGCTACTTGCCAGCCTCGATGCGGAGTTCCGCCGCAGGACCCTTCATGATCCTGATCCAAGCCACTGGCTGGACTGGAGCGGAAGGCCCTACCCGTGGTGGCACCGACGGCTGTACGTGGGCGGATGAGGGCGAGGAGAGCCGCGGCACGAGCTGATGGCATCCAGGTGGCTCTGAGTCTTTACGGCTCCGGGGTACTGCGACCAGCGCTGGCTCGGAAGTCGGGCATGCCGAGGTGGACGGTGGTGTGCCGGGTAGCGAGGTCGCGCATGGCGGCGAGCTTGTGCTCGGCGGCAGCGAGGCTGGCCTCGATCGCGGCGACTTCGCCGAGCCAGCCCTGTTCCTTGGCCTCGCGGAGCCGGTCGCCCAGGTTGGCGCGGATCTCCTGCAGCCGGGGCATCTGCGCGGGGTCGGGCCGCAGGACGGGGCAGCGGATGCAGGCTTATCCGAACTACCCAGCTCACGGACCGACGGGGCCAACTGCGAGCGAGTTACTAAAAGTAGTGGGCAACAGTCTCGGCGTCCGGGCGTATCCGGGTGTGTCGCATCGTCACCGTGGTGTCGATCAGCCGCCGGCTCGCACCATGAACAACGCGGCCCAACTCAGCTGGCCTCAAGGGCATCCGCCCGCCTCGTCAGGTCCGCCGCGACGCCATCCCAGTCCGGTCCGTGCAGCCACAAGTTCTCGGCAGCCTCGCGCATCAGCGCCGGCTCATCAGGTCGCTGCAGGAGCGCCAACCGGTAGGACAGGTTGCGAACCCAGACCAGCAAACGACCATCGACCACGTGCGGGCAGAGCTCACGGAGCATGGCGAGGATCGAATCCGCGTCAGCGAACGTCAGTTCCTCGACGAAGTAGTGCTCCCGGTGGTCGAGGTCGCACTCAGGCGTCGGTCCGAACTCGTCTCCGTAGAGACACCGGGCGTGCTCCGTCAAGGTGCTGTGCATGTCCTGGAGCTTATGACGCCTTGACCCGCCGGAACGAACCTTGGGCCTGTCCCGGCGATCATCTGGACGGTGTCCCGGTGGTACTTTGACCGGAAATCGCGGGAGGGGTGGGCAGCCAGGTGGACAGTGATCGGCGGCATGCAGCTGTCATGGCACTCGGTGAGCTCGGGCAAAGCCACGACTACCGTGACCGGGCGGATGCCGGTCACGGCCTGGCAGGCTTCGCCGAGATGCAGGAGGCCCTCGGGCCATTGCTGGAACTCGTGCTCGACCCGGCTGACACCTTCGTCACCCGGGTGACCGCGGAAGCCGTGCTTCGGCGAAAGGACAGGATCGGGTTGGCGGTAGTCGCCTCCGCACTGGCAGTCGCCGACTCCAATCACAGCGATTGGATCCACACCGCAATCCTCGATGTGTTCGGCATCTCCTCCGAGGACCGGGACAACGCGCTGCAGCTGTGCGAGGAGATGTTGCGGGACACTGGCGACCGCGTTTCCCTGGGGGCTCGTCAGCTGCACGAAATCCTGGCCGAGATCGACCCTGTTCTTCGCCCCGTGTAGCACGGGGTGGACGCTGCCGTGAGAGCACGGGTGTTCGGATCTCCATCCGGGCATCCTGCCGGGTCGGCTCCATGAGCGGCCCGGCATTTCGCCGGCCGATGATTCGGAACACGCCAGCGCTCACTCCTCAGGCTTGGCGCTGCTTCGTCCGGTGTCACGGCGGAAGTCGGGCATGCCGAGGTGGACAGTGGACGGCTGAGTTGCACGCTCGCGCATGGCCTGAAGTTTCTGGGCGGCGGCGGCCAGGGTGGTCTCGATGGCGGCGACCTCGCCGAGCCAGCCCTGGACCTTGGCCTCCTGGAGGCGGTCGATGAGGTTGGTGTGGATCTCTTGGAGGCGTGGCATCTGGGCTGGGTCCACGAGCAGTAGGGGACATCTGACACAGGCGTTTTCATGCTGACACGGAGTCGCGTAGTCGCGGCCGCAGGTCCCCAGGGCAACCTTGCGAAGCTCGAAGTGGGCCAGGAATTCGTCCCACTCGGTGGCGGTGAGCTCGCGGTACTCCTCGCTGGGCCGCTCGGTTCTGCGACGGGCGATGAAGGCCCGGTGATGGGAGATCACGTCCTCCGGGTAGACCGCGGCATAGCCCATGGTCGTGTCCAAAGCGGCGTGGCCGCAGATCTTCGCGGCGATGTGTGGGGGTAGTCCGGAGCGGATGGCGTCGGTCACGAAGATCCTTCTGAAGTCGTGGGGGCGCCATTCGAGCGGGTCGCCGGCCGCGGTGATCTGGGCGGACTGTGAGGTCGTGACCAGGCACTCGCGGATGTAGCTGCGGGTCAGCGGCCGGTCCTCGGTGCCGTACCGGCGTTGGAACAGGAACGGCATGGGCGGGCTCCAGGTCTGCTCGAACACGTCGTAGGCCGACACCAGCGGCAGAGCGGCGTTCCCGGCCCGGACCCGGAAGATGACCGCGGTCAACACCTCCGCCAGCTCCGGGGAGACCAGCAGCAGCCGCTCCTGGTCAAGCTTGGAAGGGGCGACCTGGAGCATGGGCACGATCTCGCCGGTGGTCGGCAGCCGGTAGGCGACGAAGCTGTGGTGGGTCAGCTCCAGGGCCTCCTCGATGCGCATGCCGGTGTGCCGCAGCACCTCCACCGTCGCCCAGGACCAGAACGCCGCCTCCTCCTCGTGGGTCAGGTTCCGCCGCCTGCCAGCGGCCACCTCGGTGACGTAGACGCGGCGGGCCTGCCCGGACCTGCAGCGCTCGAACTCCTCCCCGGCAACGAGGAACCGTCCACCGGCCGGCGTCGCGCGGGCCGCGGTGATGCGGGCCTCGGCGTCCTTGCGCTGCCGGTCGACGGCGCGAAGCAGGGCGGGCAGCAGCGGTAGCTGGGTCCGGGTCCGCTGGTCCATCCGGGACTTCACCCCGGACCTGGACTTCTTCGTCGCGCACTCGTTTGCCTTGATCGGACACGGTGCCACCCAGGGCGCCCACCGCGCCGGATCGTCGGGGCCCAGCGGGCGATGTCCTGGTAGAACGCCCGGACGAACACCAGCTCGCTGCGGAAGTTCACCCGTTCCCGCACCGGGCGGCCCTGAGCGTCACGGATGAAGGCCAGGCGTTCCTTCCACGCCTGCGCGACCTCGGGCGTCAGTCGTAGCGAGTCGATGCCCGGATGGTGGATCTCCAGGTCGCGCCAGAACAACCGGCACAGGTTGCGGGCGATGGAACGCAGCGAGACGTGGTCGAGCTCGGGAGCCCGCTCGGTGAAGTATTCGACCAGCAGGTCACGGACGGCCCGGCACTCGATGCCGTACGCGTCGACGATCTGCTCGACGCTGCGGCGGCCCTCGATGCGAAGCGCCCGCAGCCGCAGCGGTGCGCTGGCCGGGAGCACGCCGGTCTCCTTGAGCAGGGCATAGAACAGTGGCCGGCCCGCGCTGCCGCGGAAGTGGTGTTCCTCCAGTGCGGCGGTCAGCTCGATGCAGTCGCCGACGGTGATGTCGCTGACCAGGCCGCCCTTGCGGATCACCATCCAGGTGAGCTTGTTCAATGCATCGGACCTCGCTGTGGGTGTCGCATGCTGAGCCAGTTGTTCGAGCCGCTGGAAGGCATCAGGATCGCTGGCGGCCCGGGCCTCGGTGAGCATCACCGTCACGCGCTGCCGCAGCAGCCACGGATAGCTGGGACGGATCGCCTGCCCAGCGACCAGGAGCACCAGTCCCGTGGCCAGCTCATCGCGCCAGTGGCTCTTGGGTGTGCCGCGTCCCTGCAGGGGCAGATCGGTCCACTCGAAGCCGGCGTCGTCCGCCCCGCTGGCCAACCAGCGATCCTGCCAGGTCTCTCCGGGCTGGCCTTCGAGCCAGTCCAGCAGCTTGCCCAGGCCCCGCCGCCTGGTCTTGTCGCGGGTCAGGCCCGCGCCGGGGGCGGTGAACAGTCCGAGCAGCCGCTCGACCAGGCTCTCCCGGCTCTGGCAGGTCTGCCACCAGCTCGCTTCGCCGACTCGCGGTTCCCACTCCAGCGCTTTGTCTACCTCAGGTGACTCGACGGCCCTGGCAACGTCGACGTTCGCGGTCGGGTTCACCGGCTTTCGCCGCCCGCAGCCGAGGTGCCGAACAGCGCTGCCAGGACCTCGGGGCGGTAACCCGGCGCCGGCGGGGCCGGCGGCTTGGCCTGCTCGGCGCGCTGTCGTTCATGGTGGGCCAGGACGTGGGCGACGACCTCGTCGGGTGTGGGAGCGATATAAATTTCCGTGGTGGTGATATGGGCATGCCCCATGACCCACTGCACGTCGGCGAGGGTCAGGTTCGGATCGCGGACCATCCTCTTGGCCGCGCTGTGCCTCAGGTCGTGCAGGGTCCAGTTCGCGCCGAGCAACTGGTTGGCACGGGTGAAGACCATCCGGGCCGCGTCGTACTCCAGCGGGCGGAAGGGCCGTCGCAGCGTCCACCACAGCGGCTCCGACGGGTGCTTGGGGACCATGCCGCGCAGTTCTTGCTGGTAGAGCCGCAGCCACACGAACGCGTCGGCGGAGGCGGGAAGGTGCTGCAGGACCTGGCTGCCCTTGCGGACCACGCCGATCGTCTGATCCCCGGGCGAGACCAGGCCCTGCGGGACACCCAGCAGCTCGGAGGCGCGGGCGCCGGTGGAGATGTAGAACGCGATCAGAGCCCTGTCCCGGTTGTACTTCAACCCGGCGAACAGGTCGTTGAACGCCTGGTCAGGAATGATCCTCGGGGTCGGCTTGGGCTCCTTGGGCTGATAGGTGCCCCGGCGCGAGGGCTGCCGGAACGGCTGCATCGGGTTGTGATGCGCATTCGGACTCCCCTCCTCGGCAGCCCCTCCCTGCGGGAACGGGTTGATCAGCGGTCGGCCGTGGGTCTCTCGGTGGTACTCGTAGAACGAGCGGATCACTGCGCGAGCGTGCCGCCTGGTTCGAGCGGCATAGTTCTCGCCGGGCACGGCCTTCCCCGTGACCGGGTTCACCGAACCCGGGGCGGGCGCACCGGGACGGCGCCGCCGGGGCGGCTTCTTCGTGGTCTTCAGCCACAGGGCGAAGTCACGGGCCTCGACCCGCCTCGCCAGGTACCAGGGAACGTCCACAGCGCGTAAGAACCGGACCCACGCCAACAGCTCATAGGCGTAGGACCGCAGCGACGTCGGACTCGCGTCGTCGGCGAGCATGTGGTGCAGGAACTCGCTGACCGCCGCCACCTCGGTGCCATCGGCATCTACGAGCCGGAACGGCCGCAGCGGGTCATCGCTCTTCTCGACGCGGCCGACCCTCGCCACCTTCAGCGCCGCCACGTCCCGGACCGTCGTACTGTGCTCTGGCATCCATACCTCCACGGGCCGACCTACTCGACGACACGCGATGAAACCAGATCCACCACCACACGCGCAGTCACCACGGTCCGCCAGCAAGTGCCACAACACCCTTGTCGTCACTGTGAGTTGACCTCGAAGGGAGCCCAAACTAGTTCGGTCAACGGGACGTCCGATGCGCGATGCTCCGCGTCGACCCGCACGAGCGGCCCCGTCTCGAAGAGATCCAGGTCAACCTCGTCGCCCGGATCGCCGAAGCGCACCGCGAGGGCTGGCTCGGCGAGGTCGACGGCCTCAGCGTCAGCCTCGCTGCGGCCGAGGAGAAGCTCGCCCAGCTCGACGCCGAACTCGCCCGCCGATCCACCGTCGTCCACCTCGGCCTGCCCACCTTCGCCCAGATCGCCACCAGAACTTCGTAGTTCAGAGAAGATCGTGTCGCCCCGCAGGTAGTTCTGGTCGACGTGGGAGAGCCGGCTGCGGGTCAGCGCCGGGTAGGCCGGGTTGGTCACCGGCGTCAGCCCGATGTTGCAGCTCTCGCTCACCAGCAGTGCCACCAGGCTGACCGTCAGGCCCTCCATGCGGGTCGCACTGGTCGACACGTGGGTGAAGGCGTCCAGGAACCCGGTCCAGGAGTGCACCTCGAACAGCAGATCCGGCAGGTCAATGCGCGGCAGCATCGCCAGAGTGGTCCTGCGCAGCCACTCCAGCGACCGGCTCTCGCCGAGCGTGCCGAGCTTGTCCACGCTCAACCGGGCCCGGCCGCCGTCCGGCGGCACCACGATCTCCACCTTCGCCGCCGGCCCCGCCTCCTCCAGCCGCGCGGCCATCTGCCGCCAGGCCGCGTCCAGGCCGCGGGTCAGCCCGTCCAGGTGCTGCTCGACGGGCTCGGTCAGGCTCAGGCCGGCCAGCACGTCCTCGCGCACCGCCTCCCACCGGGCGCCGTCCAGCAGCCGGGCCCGCGGGTCCGACCAGCGGTTCGACGGCGAGGCGAAGACGTCGCGCCGGGTCAGCGCGCGGTGCAGCTGCTCCAGCACGCACACCACGTAGGCGTCGCGGTCCACCGCACCGTCGGGCAGCGCGGTGTTGGAGTACACCGCCTTCCTCCACGCTGGCGGCACCAGCTCGGCGTCGATCTCCTTGGGCAGCAGCGGGCGCTGGGCCACCTTGCGCCGGGCCAGCACCGGCAGCCGGCGCACCGCCTTGAGCACCCGCCGCCCGCCCTGCGCGGCGCCCAGCGCGTCGCTCTCGCCCAGCAGCGCCAGGAACGGGCGCACCGTGTTGTAGCGGCCGGTCAGCTGCTGGCGCAGGGCGATCTCCGCCGAGCCGTCGTCCTCGGGCACCAGCTGCTCGACCACTCGCACCGCGTTGTTCACCGCGGCCCGCGAGGCAACCTCCTCCAGCGCCCGCCACAGCGCGGCCGTGTCCAGGTCGCAGCCCGTCTCCTCGGTCAGCTCCAGCTGCCCGATCAGCACCCGGGCCGCCTTCGCCACGGTGCGCGACGCCTTCTCCAGGTGCGGCAGCATCACCAGCCGCTCCCGGTCCGAGGCCCGCCGGGCCGGGCTGATCAGTCTCGTGGCCATCAGCAGCGCGAACAGGTCCAGCGCGTCGTCGATCGCCGCCGCCTCCAGGCTGCGGACCACTGCGGTCAGCAGCGCGGTACGCCGGGGCTCCACCGACCGCTCCAGCGTCTGGGCCTTCGAGGCGAGCCCATAGCGGGCCAGCGTCGTCAGCCGGTTCACCGGCACCCGGGTCAGGTTCACCCGGCCCAGCTGGAACGCGGAGATCTCGTTCACCCGGTCCAGCGCCCGCGCCATCGCGGTGCCCGTCGTACGCGTCGGCGGCCGGCGCAGCCGCTCCAGCTCCGAGACCCGGGCGCCGTCGGGCACCTCCAGCAGCCGCACCAGCTCGCCCGGTAGCGCCGCATCGGCCCGGACGGTCGCCCGGGCGACCGTGGCGTGCAGCCGTTTCTCCGCGACCGTCCGCACCTCCGCCACCTGCCGGGCCAGCACGCTCACCCCCGGCAGCAGCACCCGGTGCCGACGCAGCCACGCCACCGCGTGGTCGAACAGCGCCACCGGCCCCTCGGCGTGCGTCCACGCCCGCCCGTGCAGGAACGTCCGCAGCTGGCGGCTGGCCTGCGGGTCGTCGTACTCGCGGTACTCGTACCGCCGGCGGATCTCCCAGGAGTGCTCGTACGCCGTCGGCTTGCGCTCGGTGTACCGCTTCACGCACGAGGCGTCCTCGATGCCCAGCTGCTCGGCCAGGTAGTCCACCACCGGCCACGGCACGTCCAACGGATCGTCCGCCAGGAACCGGCCGATGTACCGCACCGTGCAGATCTGCAGAGCGATGCCCAGCCGGTGGCTGTCGGTACGTCTCAGCGAGATCAGGTCCCGGTCGGCTTCGTCCAGGAAGAAGAACCGCTCCAACTCGGGCCGGGTCGGGACCTCCCTGAAGGTCCCGTACGACGCAGCCTGATCATCACTCAAGAACTCAACCGGCACGGGGCGGACGGTAGCCGGGACGACTCCGGACCGGCGAGTGATCGACCGAACGCCTGCACGGAAGGTCCCTGCTGTGCTACGGCCTCACGCCATGATCAATCTCAGCGTTAACCGCTGCCCCTCTACTACTCACCCCCGGGACCCGCTGGCAATGGACGCCGATGCAACACAGGCCGCCGGGCGGGCTCAGGGCCACGCTGCCCTTCAGCTGTTGCAGCCTCTGCAGAACATCGCGTCCCAACCATGTTACGTAAAGACGAATGGTCCGCTCGGAAACCTGATGGTGTTGGTACACCCGAGTACCTTGTCGATTGCCTGGCGGGCGAATGCCACCGACAGCTCGGCGGCCTTCTGTCGGCCCGGTGCGGCGGAGGACGAACCTTCGGGGGCCTGAAGTTCGAGGGCCGCCGTGTAGTACCAGGTCCGATCCGCTTCACCTGGTGTCGAACTGGTCACGCAGGTGAAGCGGACCACGGAGGAGCGCTCTCCGGCCTCTCCGTCGGAGAACGGCAGAAAGTCCTTCGCCGCCTGTTGCCCTTCGTTGTGGATGCGTTCCGCTTCGGTGGAGGCGCCGATCGCGGTCGCGATCAGCCGTTGGTCGGACCCGCTCACCACGCACGACAGGTAGGCCGGTGTGGACTCAGTGAATGGGGTGAACTTCGTGCGCACGGTGGTCGGCGAAGTCGAGCGCAGGGCCTCACTGAAGCCGTCGTCGTCGAGGGCGCCCCGGCACTCGCCAAGCGGGATGTGAGCCACCTGTTGCCCATTGGCACCCGGATCCTCCGACCACTGCCAGAACAACAAAGTTCCACCGGCAACCAGGACGAACAGCGCGACCGCAGCCGGCCACGATCGATACACCTTCACCTGTACGTGTCCCATTCTTCACAGCAGCCGGGATTCTCGGCGCCTGCGGCTTCCGATGCCGTGGCCGCAGGCGCACTGAGCCTGCAAGCCACGACACCGCGACGTGTGACCGTCATTTCTTTCCGTTGGCGGTGCTGTTCGCTCCGGCGCCCACCGCACCGCCCTGCGCGGCCTGCCCGCCGACCCGTGCGGCCAGGTCCTCGATCTGTGCCTGCGTCAGGGACGAGCCCTTCGCCGCGTCCCGGACAGCCTGGGCAGCGCTGATCGCATTGGAGTTTCGGCCGCCATCGGACTGGTGGCCGGCTTCCGCCTGGGCGGCGGCCGTGGTGTCCTGCTGGACGCTCGCCGTGACTCCTTGCAGGATCTGGTCGACGATGAAGTCCGACGCTTCGGATGCACCGGCCGCGCTGGCGACGCCGCCGGTGATCCCGCCCAAGGTGGTGCTGAAAGCTGTCTTGGCCCAGAATGATCCGTTCTGGACCGCGTCGTTGAACTCCTTGTCCGAGGCGGCGTGCTGCTTGAACACCGCGTCGGCCCGGGCCTCGTTGAGGACGCCGGCTACCGATCCGCCTGCATTGGCTGCGTTCTCCACCGGGATGACGAGTTTCGCTGTGTCGGTCTCACCACCGGCGAAGGCGCCGTGGATCAGGGCCGTTGTGTACGCTTGCTGAGCGTTGATGACACTGCCGTAGGCGCCCGGGTCGCGGCCGATGACGTTCAGTACGGAGCGGACGTCGGATGTGTTGAGCCTGGCCGGTTCGCCGTTCACCGGCAGTGTGTGGTCCCACGGTGACATCGCGCGTTGGATGTCGCCCATGTAGTCGGCGGTCATGTTCCCGAGGCTCGGCCGCAGGGCCGCCAAGGGTGCGTCGGCGCCGGACTTGTCGGTGATGCGGGCGAGGCTGCCCCCCTGGTCCTGTCCGAACTCCTTCATGACCTTGTTCATGACGTCCGCCTGCTCGGCGGTGTGCTTCGTTGGCGTGGAGGGCATGTCGTCGTACGGGTGCCCACTTGTCGCGGCCTCTAGAGCGTGCCCGAATGCGGTGGGCCCGCTGGCCAGGGCACTGGCCACGATGTCCTTGTTCTGGGAGACGGTGTCTCCCCTGTATTCCTTGTCGTGGGCCAGGTAGTGGAGGTAGTCGGCGGGCTTTGGGCTGCCGTTGGGGTTGACCGTGCCGTCGGCGTTGTAGGCGGTGGGCTTGTCGTGGAAGAACTTGGTGGCGGCCTCTGGGCTGTGGGCCAGCGCTTCCATGATTCCCGTCACCGGCTCGAATCCTGCTCCGCCGTCCTGTCCGAGGATGTTGAAGCCCAGCCGTTCGGGGCTCTTGCTCAGGAGTGCTGGGGTCCAGAACCGCATCGTCGGGTGCGTGTCCTTGGCGTCGAGCTGGAGGACGTGCTCGGCGATCGGGTTCAGGAAGTGCGGGTCGTAGTTCCCGGTGCGCAGGATCCCGGCCAGCACCTGGTAGCCCCGTGGGACCCACGGTTTGCCGGCCGTTGTCTCAGGTGTCTCCCACAGCGGCTCCGCGCCGGCCTTGCGCAGGTCGGCCGCCCACTGGTCCGACAGGTGCGGCTGGTTGGAGCTGCGCGTGGCGGTGGCCAGTGTGGTTCCGAGGTTCTTCTGCAGTTCCTGATACTGCTTCCAGCGGGCTGTGCTTGCTCCCGCGACGCTGTTGTCGTCGCCGACCATGCTGTTCCAGAACGTCAGGAGGCCCTTGGGGCCGATGTCCTGGTAGAACCTGGTCGTGAACTGCGGGTCTGTCGCGTGCACGTGCAAGAGGCTGTTGAGCTCGACGAGTTCCGCGTCCGAGAGCTTGTTCCCCTTGGCCGCCAGCTGGACCGCCCGCTTGGCGTCCGCCTCCGGTCCACCGCCGATGGCCTGTCCGTTGAAGGAACCGTCCTTGTCGGTGGAAGCATCGGCGCGCAGCGCGAAACAGGCGCGCTCGTCTGCCTCGGTGGCATCGCGAAGGACGCTGTCCATCCGGGCCCGTATGTCACCGGCCTTGGACCGGTACTTGTCGTGGTAGGCGGCTGCGGCCTGTGGGTCGTGCTGGATGGCCTTGTCGGGATCGGGCCAGCTGACCGTTCCGTCGGCACTGACGGTGAGTCCCTCGGCGACGGCCTCGGCGACCAGTGCTTTCGCCTTGTCCTTGGCTGCCTGGATCTCGGTTGCCGCCTCCCGTAGCACGGACGCGAGCGCACCGGCTTCGACGGCAGCCGCGTTCAGCTGATCGTTACCGCGCTGAAGTGCCGGCTTGGCGGACTCGGCGCTGGTACCGCTCCATCCGGAACCGTTCACTTTGACGACCACGCCGCTGTTCCACTCGCCGTCCAGCGCCTTGAGCTTCGCGGCGACCTCGTCCCAGGCACCCGCGGCCGTCCCCAGGCAATCGACTTTCGCGTTCGTCAGATCATGAAAACCGACCATGACGCATCAGCTCCCGTCGGCCTTGAAGGTACCCGCGACCGCGGCGTTGGCATCGCGGTAGTTCTTGGCCGTCGACCGCACATTCTGCGCGAGCCCGCCGATGACCTTCGAAAGTGCCTGGATCTGTTTGTCCCAAGTCGCTGAAGCGTCCTTGCACGCCGTGCCGACCCCGAAACCGGCAAGGCCACCTGCGACCGCGGCCATCTCGTCGTCGGCGCTCTGGCACTCGCCGCCAAGACGGCCGTTGATCTGGTCGGCAGTCGCGGCAGCGCTATCAAGAGCGGCCAGGTCGACCGAGAAGCCACCGCCCCCGGCACCAGCACCCGTCGAGTTGATCTGCGTCCGGGCAGCCTCCTGACGCTTGGCGGCGGCGGTCAGATTGCCATCCGCGTCGTAGGCCCATGGATTCATCATGCGGTCGAACTCGGTCGCGCGATCGGACATGGTCCGATCTCCCCCCTGCAGCTGGTTGAACCCAGCCTCCCCTGACAGGTAACCGATCGATCGTACTCGTCAGGCCCATAAGCACGGGGGCGATTCGACGAAGGCTCAAGGGCCCTTCACATACGCCGCCGACAGCCAAGGGCGCATCGACATCGCCACAGGTCCAGACCCGTCAAGCGGCTGGCTCACCTGTCCGGCTACGGGACGAGGTGCCACCGGTAGTGCGAAGTGCCCGAGCCTCCGGGGAGTACGTACGTGATCACTCCTTCCTGTTGCGGCCTCGCGGCGCGCGCGGGCGTCGGGTGAGCACCTGAAGCGTGGACCCGGCGGCGCACGTCGCCAAGCAAACCGAGTTCCCGACCGTCGAGATCGCCGTCGTCCCCGTCGCCTCCCGGACCTGGCGGAGCGACTCTTGCGGCGGGCCTGCAACGCCGGCAACGGCCCCGGCCCCTAGCCTCCCGGACCCGGGCGTAGTTCGGGCAATCCGTGGCCATCGGTGACACCGTGCACGTCTTCGTCGTCGGCTCCGACGGCCACGTGTACACGCGTGACAGCAAGGCCGGTGGCAGCTGGACCCCGTGGGGTGAGGTCCCCGGCGGCGCCGGCGGGGTCAAGGACGTCACCGCGTCCGCCCGCGGCAACGTCGTCAGCCTGCAGATCATCGGCTCCGACGGCTCCCCCTACAGCACCCAGGCCGACTACGCCGCCGGCCGGTGGGTCGGCTCCTGGGAGCAGGTCGGCACCAACAACCTGAAGGCCGTCACCAGCGCCACCACCGCCGACTGCGTCGTCCACGTCTTCGTCATCAACGAGGACGACCGCGTCTACACCCGTGACAACAAGCCCGACGGCAGCTGGACCCCGTGGGGTGACATCCCCGGCAACGCGCTCGACGTCAAGGGCATCACCGCCGCCGCCCGCGGCAACGTCGTCGAACCCCCGGACCGCACGCCACCGGTCAGAGCCGCTCTCCCGGCCGATGCCCGCTCGGTTTGGCGTTCAACTCCTGGAGACCAAGCGTCCCGCGTTCCGCGTGGACCTGCGGCGGCATGCTCGGCCACCCGTCAACGACCGTGCACGCCTGAAGCAGTGCCACGACCTGCTGTGTGTCCCCCCTCGACGTCCTTCGGGCGGTCACAACGCACGGCAGGGTCGAGCTCGACACCGCGGACCCGGGCCAGGCGACGTTCCAGGCGCTGCTGTGGGACCTGCTCTTCAGTCGAGGCCGCGACCACCCTTGGAATCACCGGGGCGACCGGTCCTTCCCGGACCTCGCGCTGTACATCTCCTGGGTCGCCGCCCAGCCGCGCGGGCTGGGGATGCTCGTGAGCGTGGCGCCCCGGGTCGCGAACTATTTGCTGCCTCGCACCCAGACCTTCCCCGACGGCGTGCACTTCGGCATCCCCGGCCTGCGGATCGAACAGGTCACCGGCCGTTCCCTGCACCTGCTGCACCTGCCGACCAGGGGCCGCCTGGAGATCCGCGACACCTCACCGGGCACATCCCGCTCGATGCGCTCCCGCCTGCGGTGGGAGACCGACGTCGACGAAGAAGCGGGCAGCCTTGCCTTCTGGCAGAAGGCGGGCATCACTCCGGCCGAAGAAGCCGCTGCCCACCACTGGGCGGAGGCCCCGTGCGCGCCGCTGCGCAGCGCGCTGATGGTCCGCGCGAACTTCTGGTGGCGCCAGTACCCCCACACCGCCGAGCTGATCCCCCCACGCCGGAGCAACACCAGCCGCTGCCTGCAGCGGCGCAACGGACGCACCTGCACGGAAATGGGAAACCTGCTCGTCAGCAGTGCCATCCGGATCCCCGACGCCACACACAGTCGATCAGCAACTCCACCGCCGCCGGCTGCTGCTCGCCCTGCCCCCGGCCTCGTCGCTCTCCTCGGAGGCCACGGTCGTGTACCGCCCCGCGCAGACGGAAGCTCCTGCGTCAGACTCAGTGCTCCGTGGCCGTGTACAGGCCACGGCCGACCC
>NZ_JBHVFE010000182.1:0-15933 GCF_042801945.1 Kitasatospora sp. NPDC057542 | reverse complement strand
CGTCAGATCTGGACGCCGAAGTCCTGGGCGATGCCGGCCAGACCGGAGGCGTAGCCCTGGCCGACGGCGCGGAACTTCCACTCCCCACCGTTGCGGTAGAGCTCGCCGAAGATCATCGCGGTCTCGGTGGCGGCGTCCTCGGAGAGGTCGTAGCGGGCGATCTCGGCGCCGCCGGCCGCGTTCACCACGCGGATGTAGGCGTTGCGGACCTGGCCGAAGTTCTGGCCGCGGGCGACGCCGTCGTAGATGGTGACCGGGAAGGTGATCTTGACGGCCTCGGCCGGCAGGCCGGCCAGGTTGATGTTGATCGACTCGTCGTCGCCCGCGCCCTCGCCGGTGCGGTTGTCACCGGTGTGCACGACGGTGTTGTCCGGCGTGCTGGTGTTGTTGAAGAAGACGAAGTGGGCGTTGGACAGCACCTTGCCGTCGGCGTTCAGGACGATCGCGCTGGCGTCGAGGTCGAACTCGGCGCCGGTCGTGGTGCGGACGTCCCAGCCCAGGCCGACGGTGACCGCGGACAGACCGGGGGCCTCCTTGGTCAGCGAGACGTTGCCACCCTTGGAGAGGCTCACTGGCATGACGATTGCAGTCCCTTCGTTCGCTTCGTTCGCTTTTCCCCGGGACAACGCAATACTCCGGCGGCTTGGTTCCGCAGGGGCCGTGAATTCTTCGTGAGCGCCAATCGGAGGCAAAGCCCGGGCAAAGAGGGTGTCAGATCCGCCGGAACCGGCCCTGCAGCGACCAGATGTTCGGATTGTCGGCCAGGTCGGGGTGCATGTCGAAGAGGTCGGCCAGGGTGTCCTGGAGGAAGTCCCGGGCCTCGCGCCGCAGTTCGCCGTGGCGCACCACCACCGGCGGCTCGTCCGGCAGCCAGGTGGCGGTGACCTCGACCCAGTTGAAGCGGCGGGCGAAGCGCAGCAGCTCGGTGTTCTGGGTGAAGTCGAGGTCGGCGGTCTGTACCCGGGCGGCCCGGCTGCCGTCCGGGTCGCGGTCCAGCAGCTCGGCGATGTCGCACAGCGCCCAGGCGAAGTCGAGCACCGGCACCCAGCCCCAGGCGGTGGACAGCTCCGCGCCCTCGCCGTCCAGGTAGACGTCGCCGCAGAACAGGTCGTGCCGCAGGGCGTGCACGGACGCGGTGCGGTAGTCCGTCTGCGGGGGGTCGGGGAAGCGGTTGGAGAGGGAGTAGCCGAGCTCGATCACGTACGCCATTGTCGGGGCTCGGGGCGTGCTCCGGTAACCGGGTCCGGAGCGCCCGGGGGCGAGCGGCCGGGTGTCGGATAACCGGGTGACCGTACGGGCCCCGCGCGGGATGATGGACGCATGTCCGAGCCCATCCGCGTGCGGGGGTCGGTGGTCGTCCCCGACGCCGAGCTCGTCTGGCGCTTCTCGCGTTCCTCCGGCCCCGGCGGCCAGCACGTCAACACCTCCGACTCCAAGGCCGAGCTGCGCTTCGACCTGGCCTCGACCACCGCGCTGCCCGAGGTGTGGCGCGAGCGTGCGCTGGAGCGGCTGGCCGGGCGGCTGGTCGACGGCCGGGTGCTGGTGGTCCAGGCCTCGGAGTTCCGCTCGCAGTGGCGCAACCGGGAGGCGGCCGCGGCCCGGCTGTCGGCGCTGCTGGCCGAGGCGTGCGCGCCGCCGCCGAAGGCCCGGCGGGCGACCAGGCCGAGCCGGGGGATGGTCGAGCGGCGGCTGTTCAACAAGCGGCACCGCTCCGAGCTGAAGCAGGGCCGCCGGTCGCCGCGGGGCGGCGAGTAGGCGGGGCTCAGCCGAGGGTGCGGTAGCCGCCGCGGAAGTAGAGCAGCGGGCGGCCTCCCGGGTCGGGCACCGCGGCCTCCAGGACGCGGCCGAGCAGCAGGGTGTGGTCACCAGCGGGTATCCGCTGCTCGGTGCGGCACTCGACGGTGGCCAGTGCGCCGGCGATCAGCGGTGCGCCGGTGCGCGGGCCGCGGTGGTGCGCGGTGTCCGCGAACAGCAGCCGGTCACTGAGCCGGCCCTTCATGGCGAACCGGGAGCCGAGCGTCTTCTGCCCCTCGGCCAGCACCGAGACCGCCCAGGTGTCCACCCGGGAGAGCACCTCGTCCATCCGGGAGTCCTCGCGGACCGAGATCAGCACCAGCGGCGGCTCCAACGACACCGAGAGGAAGGACGTGGCGGTCATGCCGACGTCCTCCCCGTCCTCCGGGTCGTGGACGGTCACCAGGCTCACGCCGGCGGCGAGCTGGGAGAGGGCAGCCCGGAACTCGTCGGGCGTGGCGTGGGGGGCAGCTTCGGGCTGCGGGGACGGGTACACGTACCGCACGGTAGTCGTCACCCGGGAGAAACGGCATCGGGCCTTGGTCGTAGGACCGCCGGTCCGGCCGAAGGGTTGCGCCCGGTGGCCGAACTCACCCTCAGGAGTGAAGCCGTCGGACCGGCGGGCGCAGTCGGCTTCAGTCCGAGGACAATGCGGTCGACCACCAGAAATGTTCCGATAACGCTTTATGTCCCGCTATGGGGCAGATGAACTGATTAAGGGCGCATTAGTGTCGTGTGATTTAAGTCACAAGTGGCGGCCTATTGCTGACCGAGCGTGCCGAGCGCTGTGCTCCCTGTGATTCAGTTCTTCTGGCAATCGGACGATAACCAATCAAGAACTATCCGAAGCAGCCGGGGAGCCCCCGCATGGAAGCCGAGTCGGAGCCGTACGTCCGTCTCGCGACCCTCCGCACCTTGCACCGGGTCGTGGCGGACCTCAACGCTGCCCGCAGCCTCGCTGGCACCCTCCAGGCCGTCGTCGAGGGCGCGGTGCACGGGCTCGGCTTCGACGCAGCCGCGGTCAGCCTGGTCCGGCCGGACGGCGACCTCGTGGTGGCGGCCGTCTGGGAGCTGGAGGAGAGCCCGATGGGCGGTCCCTCCGTGCTGCTCGGCCAGGTCGGTTCCCGGGAGTCCTGGGACCGGCTGCTCGGCGTCAGCGACCACTGGGGCACCCTGCGCTTCCTGCCCTACGACCGCGGCTGGGCCGTCGCCAGCGACATCCCGCGCTGGATCGGGGACGGCCCGCTGCCGGTGTACGCCAACGACTGGCACCCCGCCGACGGGCTGCTCGCCCCGATGTACAGCGCCGGCGGCGACCTCCTGGGCGTTCTCTCGGTGGACCGCCCGCGCAGCGGCAAGCGGCCCGGGGCGTGGACCCGCGAGGCGCTGGAGATGTTCTCGCTGCAGGCCTCCATCGCGATCGGCAACGCCCGGCTGCGGGCCGAGATGCAGCGCGCGCTGGCCCGCCTGGAGAAGGAGCAGCAGGCGCTGCGCGCCAGCGAGGAGAGCTTCCGCCAGGCCTTCGAGTACGCGCCCAGCGGGATGGCGATCACCGAGCTGCACGGCGCCGGGCGCGGCCAGCTGACCAGGGTCAACGACGCGCTCTGCCGGCTGCTCGGCCGGCCCCGGGCGGTGCTGCGCCAGCAGAGCTTCGCCGACCTCGTGCACCCCGAGGACCGGGCGCTGCTGGAGCGCACCAGCGCCGAGAGCGGCCGCGCGGAGCTGCGGCTGTCCCGGCGGGACGGCGGCTACCAGTGGGTCTGCCTGCGCAACTCGATCGTCGCGGACGCGGCCGAGGGCCCGAGCTTCCTGCTCACCCACGTCGAGGACATCGAGGACCGCAAGCGGCACGAGTTCCAGCTCGCCCACCGGGCCAGCCACGACGCGCTCACCGGGCTGCCGAACGGTGCCGAGCTCAAGGCCCGGCTGGCCCGCCGGCTCTGCGCCCAGCCGCAGCCGGTCGGCGCCGCCGCCGGCCAGGTCGAGGCGGCCTACCCGCAGCCGTACGGCTACCCGGCCGACTCCTACAGTGCGCACGCGGCGCACGAAGGGCTGGAGGGCGCCGACCCGTACGCCGGTCCGGTGCACGGCTACGGGCTGCCCGAGGCCCTGCCGGGCGGGCTCGGCCCGGGCTTCGGGGAGCACGTGCACGCGGTGGTCCCGGCCGAGTACGGGCCGGGCGGCGACGCCTGGTCGGCGCCGTTCCGCTCCGGCGGCGCGGCGGCGGTGGACAAGGGGCTCGCGGTGCTCTTCTGCGACCTGGACGGCTTCAAGTCGATCAACGACCGGTTCGGCCACAACGCGGGCGACGCGGTGCTGGTCGAGGTGGCCCGGCGGCTGAGCCAGGCCGTCCGGGACGGCGACACGGTGGCCCGGCTCGGCGGCGACGAGTTCGTGGTGCTGGCCGACGGGATCGGCCGCGAGGAGGCCAAGGACCTCGCCCACCGGCTGCGGGGCGCCATCATCCCGCCGATGCGGATCGACGGACGGGCGATGCGGGTGGGGGTGAGCCTCGGTGTCGGCTGGGCCGGTTGCGGGATGAGCATCGAGGAGGTACTGCACACCGCGGACGAGCGGATGTACGACGAGAAGCGGGCCAGGGGCGGGGCGGTGCGCGGGGCGCGCGGCGAGCGTTCGCACCGGCGCGCGGGCTGAGCCGACGGACGGCCGCCGCGGGCCCGGGTCGGCCCGGGTCGGCCCTGGTCGGTCCGGGTTACCCGTGAGTTGTCAAGGGGTCTTTCCCCGCCGTCACAAACGACAGGTAGGGTTCCCGGTACGACAGCGTCCATGATCTGCGCCGCCCGCAGCCGGCGGCGCACCGGATGGGGGAGCAGACCACCGTGACGACCGCCGGCAGCAACGGAGTGCCCGAGGGCCAGGGGGGCGGTGCCCCGCAGGACGACGACCCGTTCGGCTACCTCTACCGCCCGGCCGACGGTTCCACCGGAGAGCCGGCCGAGCCGCAGCAGGGGGTCCCGCGCACGTCGTACAACCGCCCGATGGAGGTCGGGCGCGCGCAGTACGGCTATCCGCAGCGGGCGCCGCAACAGCAGCAGCCGTACGGCCAGCAGGGCATGCCGCCGCAGGGGTACCCGGGCGGTCAGCCGCAGGCCCCGTACGGCGGTCAGCCCGGCCCGCCGCAGCAGCCCGAGTACGGTGCCGCGCCCAGCCAGCAGACCCGCTACGCGGAGCACTCCCGGCCGCAGCCGGGGGAGGAGCCCCGCAGCAGCGGCCGCAGCCGGGGCGCGGTGATCGGCGCGGTGGCCGTGGTCGCGGCGATAGCGATCGGTGCCGGCATAGCGCTCTCCACCGGGGACCCGGACGGTGACAAGAGCGCCAAGGGCGGCACCGCGACCACCGCCCCGCCGGCCCCCACCACCCCGGTGCCGACGGCCACCACCGCGAGCGCAGCCCCCTCGGCGAGCGCGACCGCCATCTCCGGTCCGACGACCGTGGACGCGGGCCAGCTCCAGGGGCAGAACGCGCCGTCCGGCAACAGCGTCAAGGGCGCCAAGTCCGCCGACGGCAGCTACCTGACGCTCCAGCCGGGCGGTTCGGTGACCTGGACCGGTGAGATCGCCACGGCCGGGACGTACAAGCTGACCGTGCACTACAACTACTCGGGCGCGGACTTCAAGGGCGCGGTCGCGGTGAACGGCAAGGACTGGCCGAGCGGGGTGACCTACAAGATCTACGGCGCGCCCCCCAAGGACCAGACGTCCGCCTGGTTCAGCACCTGGATACTCCCGCAGTTCCAGGCCGGGCCGAACTCGGTGACCTTCACGGTGCCCTCCGGTCCGGTCCTGATCGACCAGATCACCATCGAGCCGGGCGGCTGAGCCCGCCCGCCCTCCGGACACACCACGGCCGCCCGTCCCCGCAGGGGGAGGGCGGCCGTCGGCGTTGCTCAGGCGGGTTCGACGGTGGGGAACGTGTCGCCGCCGAGGACCCAGCGGCCGTGGCGCATGACGGCGACCAGGTCGAAGGTGTCGGAGTCGACCACGACCAGGTCGGCGAGCTTGCCGGTCTCCAGCGAGCCGATCGAGTCGCTCAGGCCGAGCAGCCGGGCCGGGGTGGCGGACAGCGACTCGACGGTCTGGTTCAGGCTCAGCCCGTTGACGGTGACCGAGCGCTTGAACGCCACGTCCAGGGTGAGGGTGGAGCCGGCGATCGCGCCGCCCTCGACCAGCCGGGCCACGCCGTCCCTGACCTCGACCTGGAGCGGGCCGAGCGGGTAGAGGCCGTCGCCCATGCCGGCCGCGCCCATGGCGTCGGTGATCAGGGCGACCCGGTTCGCGCCGGCGGTGCCGTAGGCGAGGTCCAGCACGGAGGGGTGCAGGTGCACGCCGTCGTTGATCAGCTCGACGGTGACCCGCTCGTCCTCCAGCAGTGCCACGATCGGGCCGGGGGCGCGGTGGGCGATGCCGGGCATGGCGTTGAACAGGTGGGTGGCGACGGTGGCGCCGGCCTCGATCGCCTCCAGGGTGGTGGCGTAGTCGGAGTCGGTGTGGCCGACGGCGGCGATCACGCCGAGGTCGGCGAGCATCCGCACCGAGTCCAGGCCGCCGGGCAGCTCGGGGGCCAGGGTGACCATCCTGGCGTGGCCGCGGGCGGCGTCGACCAGCTTGCGCACCAGCGCCGGGTCGGGGTCGCGCAGCAGGTCGGGGCGGTGGGCGCCGCAGCGGTTGTGCGAGATGAAGGGGCCCTCGAAGTGGATGCCGGCCAGGACGCCGTCCTCGACGAGTTCGGAGAGGACGGCGGCCTGGCGGGCGACCTCGTCGATCTCGCCGGTGACGGTGGAGGCCACCGTGGTGGTGGTGCCGTGCTCCAGGTGGGTGCGGGCGGCCAGCAGTGCCTCCTCCGCGATGCCGGAGGCGTACGAGGCGCCACCGCCGCCGTGGACGTGCAGGTCGACGAAGCCGGGCACGACGGTGTACCCGGTCAGGTCGAGATCGCCGGGCTCGGTGTCGCCGCCGAGGCCGGCGATGCGCTCGCCCTCGACGGCGAGGCGGTCGCCCTCGACGACGCCGCCGGGCAGGACCAGTCGGGCGCCGGCCAGGGCAGTACGGTCACGGTCCGCGGTGGTCACGCGGTCACCTCCAAGGAGAGCAGGTCCCAGGCGAGCAGGCCCGCGCCCAGGGACGCGGCGGTGTCTTTGAGCATCGCGGGTACGACCTTCGGGGGCATCTGGAAGGTCAGGCGCTCGGTGACCGCCGCGCGCAGCGGATCGAAGAGCGTGTCACCGGCCTCGGCCAGCCCGCCGCCGACGATCACCGTGGACGGGTCGAGCAGGCTCTGGGCCAGGACGATGCCGTCCGCCAGGGCGTCGACGGCCCGCTGCCAGACCGCGAGGGCGCGGTCGTCCCCGGCGTCCACCGCGGCGGCGCAGGATGCCGCGTCGGCGTCGGGGTCGCCGCTGGCCTCGGCCCAGGCGCGGGAGACAGCGGAGGCGGAGGCCAGCGTCTCCAGGCAGCCGCGGGCGCCGCAGCCGCACCGGGGGCCGCCGGGGCGGACCACGACGTGGCCGATCTCGCCGCCGTAGCCGTGCGCGCCGGCCTCGATCCGGCCGTTGATGCCGATGGCGCCGGCGATGCCGGTGCCGAGGGCGATGAACAGGAAGCGGTCGACGCCGCGGCCGGCTCCGAGCCGGCCCTCGGCCAGGCCGCCGGAACGCACGTCGTGGCCGAGGGCCACCGGCATCGCGCCGCCGTCCGGTCCGGCCAGGCGCTCGCCGAGGAGCTTGCGCAGCGGGAGCTCGCGCCAGCCGAGGTTGGCGGAGAAGACCGCGATGCCGTTCTTCTCGTCGATCGTGCCCGGGACGGCGACACCGGCCGCGAGCGGGGCGACGCCGAAGCGGCTGCGGCCCTCGGCCGCCAGGTCGGTGGCGAAGTCGAGGATGGCGGCGACGACGGCGTCCGTGCCGTGCTCCCGCCCGGTCGGTCGGCGTGCCTCGAACAGCACGGAGCCGTCCTGGGCGAGCAGCGCGGCCTTCATGCCGGTGCCGCCTACATCGAGTGCGATGACGTGCTTCACGGAGGACAGTTTCCCTTGGGCGGGTAGAAGAGGTCTAGTCCAGTTGTCGGATTGGTCTGGTCCATACTGGGTGAGCTTTGTCGCAGCTGCGGGGGGTGCGGGGCTTTGCGCCGGGGTGCGGGGCCCGGTGTCGAGGCGGGCGCGGACCGGGGGGTGTGAGGGGCGGGGGCGGGGGTTTTGTTGCGCATTGTGCAATGACTCCGAGCACTTCGATAACTACTGGGGCGAGCCCGGCCAGTGGTGTGGACCAGTGCTCGGCGGGTTTGGCAGTGTTGCGCCTCCCCCGCCGGATTCCCCCCGTTCCGGCCGGCATTCACCCCCGTTCATCCCCGTTCATTCCCCCGAAGGCGGTACCCGCGTTGAACAGGCGCGTCCACGTTCCCACCCGTGTGCTCGGCGGTGCGCTGGCCGGAGCACTGGTCCTCACCGCGGTCAGTGCCTGCGGCGGGCAGGACGACGGACCGGTCACCCTCAAGCTGGTCGCGGCCGACTACGGGGAGAGCCCCGAGACCAGCTCCCAGCACTACTGGGACACGGTCGCCAGGGCCTTCGAGGCGGCCAACCCCGGGATCAGGGTCAGCGTCGAGGTGGACAGCTGGACCGAGATCGGCAGGAAGGTCGAGGACATGATCGCGGCCGGCAAGTCGCCGGACCTGCTCCAGACCGGCGGCTTCGCGGACCAGGTCGCGGCGGACCGGCTGTACCCGGCGTCCGACGTGCTCTCGGTGGAGACCCAGGCCAAGTTCCTGGAGAACTTCGCGCACGCCGGGCAGGTGCTGGGGACGCAGTACGGGATTCCGTTCGTGTCCTCGTCGCGTGTCCTCTTCTACAACAAGGCGATGTTCCGGCAGGCCGGGATCACACAACCGCCGGCCACCTGGGCCGAGCTGCGGCAGGACGCGGAGAAGATCAAGGCCAAGGTGCCGGGGGTGACCCCGTACGGGCTGCCGCTGGGGCCGGAGGAGGCGCCGGCCGAGTCGATGCTCTGGACGCTGAGCGGTGGCGGCAGCATCTCCGACGACGTCGGCAACTACACCATCGACAGTGCCCAGAACCAGGCGACCTTCGGCTGGCTGAAGAGCAACCTGGTGGGCACCGGGCTGACGTACCCGAACCCGGGCGCGATGAACCGCACCCCGGTGTTCCAGGACTTCGCCGCGGGGAAGGTCGCGATGCTGAACGGGCATCCGACGCTGCTGCGGATGGCGGCCGCCGGGAAGATCGACTTCGGGACGGCGCCGATCCCGAAGAAGGACGGGGTGGGGCGGACCGGGAGCCTCGGGGTCGCGGACTGGATGATGGCGTTCAAGGCGAACGGGCACAAGAACGAGATCAAGAAGTTCCTGTCGTTCGTCTACGACAAGGACAACCAGCTGAAGTTCGACGAGCAGTACAACCTCCTGCCCGTCACTCAGGACGCGTTCGGCCAGATGTCGTCGGACCCGAAGCACGAGGACCTCAAGCAGTTCGCGGTCGGGCTGACCAATGCGAGCTTCTACCCGTTCGGGGACCCGGCCTGGGGTGAGGTCAGCAACCGGATCAAGGCCGGGATCGGGCAGGCGGTGACGGGGGATCCGAAGCAGGTGCTCGGGGGGTTGCAGGATGCGGCGGTGAAGGAAGCGGCGGAGGTCCGCAAGTAGGACCGGGCCGGGGACGGTTGGTGCCGGGGCTGGGGGGTTCGCGGTGGGCCTCAGCCCCGGCGGGGGTGCCGGTCGCCGGTCAGGGGAGCGTGATGGCGTAGGCCTTGCGGAGGGTCTCGTGGACCGTCCAGGTGGTGCGGTCGCCCTCGCGCAGGACGGCGCAGTCGCCGGGGCCGACCTCCAGGGTCGGGCCGCCCTCGACCTCGATGGTGGCCCGGCCGCTGAGCACCACGAACATCTCGTCGGCCTCGACGTCGGTGACCACGCCGGGGGTGATCTGCCAGAGGCCGCGCAGGTGGCGGCCGTCGGCGGACTCGGACAGCACCTTGCCGGTGACCTCGGGGGTGCCGGAGACGATCTGGGACGGGTCGAGCGGGTCGGGGTCGAGGTCGGCGGTGGGGATGTGCAGGGCGAAGCTGGGCGTGGTCATGGGGGTGACGTTAGTGGGGGTGGGGGCACGGTGGGGCGAGCAGTGTGTGTCGGGGTCGCGCGGGAGAATGACACTCCGTAGCGGTGGACGGAGGTGCTTGCGGTGGGCGAGCTGAGTGAGCGGGACCGGGCGGTGCTGGCGCTGGAGGGGCGGCAGTGGCGTACGTCGGGGGCCAAGGAACGGGCGATCCGGGAGGAGCTGGGGCTCTCCTCCACCCGCTACTACCAGGTGCTGAACGCCTTGCTGGACCGGGAGGAGGCGTTGGCGCATGCGCCGGTTCTGGTGAATCGGTTGCGGCGCGTGCGGGAGGCTCGGCGGGCGGCTCGTTGACCGGGGGGCTCTCGGGAGGACGGGTGTCGGGGGCGGCTGCGGGGGTGGCGGGTGCGGAGGGGGACGCTCCGGGGTAGGGGCTTCGGTATGGGCTTTGAAGAGATGTTCGTGCCGGGGACCGAGGCGGGGCGGGACGGGGTGCGGGCCATCCTGGCGACGCCCGGGGATGCCGTGATCGGGTTGGACTTCGACGGGACGTTGGCGCCGATCGTGGCGGATCCGGGGCAGGCGCGGGCGCATCCGGGGGTGGTGGGCGCGTTGCGGCGGCTGGCGCCGGTGGTGGGGGCCGTGGTGGTGGTGACGGGCCGGCCGGCCGGGTTGGCGGTGGAGTACGGGGGGTTCGCGGGGCTGCCGGGGGTGGTGGTGCTGGGGCACTACGGGGCCGAGCGGTGGGAGGACGGGGAGCTTTCGGCGCCGGAGGTGCATCCGGGCGTCGCCCGCGTGCGGGCGGTGTTGCCGGGGGTGCTGGAGCGGGTGGGGGCGCCCGAGGGGACGTGGGTGGAGGACAAGGGGCGGTCGGTGGCCGTGCACACCCGGCGGACGGCGGCGCCGGAGGAGACGTTGGAGCTGCTGCGGGCGCCGGTGGGGGAACTGGCGGCCGAGCACGGGTTGGTGGTGGAGCCCGGGCGGCTGGTGCTGGAGCTGCGGCCGCCGGGGGTGGACAAGGGGGCGGCGCTGACCGGGTTCCTGCGGGAGCGGGGGGCTCGTTCGGTGCTCTACGCGGGGGACGATCTGGGGGATGTGGCGGCCTTCGTCGCGGTGGAGAAGCTGCGCGGCGAGGGCGTGGCCGGGGTGCTGGTGTGCGCCGGCGCGGTGGGGGACGCGCCGGTGCGGGACCTGGCCGACCGGGCGGACCTGGTGGTCGCCGGGCCGGAGGGTGTGGTGGAGCTGCTGGGGGCCTTGGGGGAGGCGCTCACAGCGCGTTGAGCTGGTCCAGGAACCACTGCTGCGGGGGGAGCGCGGTGGCCGCCGCGGCCAGGCGCTTGGTGTGGTCGGCGCGCTCCTCCGGGCTCATGGTGAGGCCGGCGTGCAGGGCGTCGGCGGTGGCGATGACGTCGTAGGGGTTGACGGTGAGGGCGTCGTCCTTGAGCTCGGCGTGGGCGCCGGCCTCGCGGGAGAGGACGAGTGCGCAGCCGTGGTCGGAGACCACGGGGACCTCCTTGGCGACCAGGTTCATGCCGTCGCGGATGGGGTTGACCAGGGCGACGTCGGCCAGCCGGTAGGCGGCGAGGGAACGCGGGAAGTCGTCGTCGACGTGCAGGATCAGCGGCTGCCAGCTGGGGGTGGCGAACTCGCCGTTGATGGCGGCCGCGAGGTCCTGGACGGCCGCGGTGTAGTTCCGGTACTCGGCCAGGTCGGTGCGGGAAGGGTAGGCGAAGGCGATGTGCACCACCCGGTCGTGCCACTCGGGGCGGGTGCGGAGCAGGTGCCGGTAGGCCTGGAGGCCGCGGACGATGTTCTTGCTCAGCTCGGTGCGGTCGACCCGGACGATGGTGCGGCGGTCGCCGACGGCCTCGCGGAGGGCGGCGAGGCGTTCGTCGACGTCGGGGCGGTGGGCGCGCTCGCGCAGGAAGTCGGCGTCGGCGCCGAGGGCGTGGACGCCGAGGCGTGTGGTTCGCCGAACGGGGGTCCCCCCGGCCGAAGGCCGGGGGAGGGTGGTGCGGCCGTCGAAGGTGACGGTGAGCGCGTCGTAGTCGACGGTCGCCTTGAGGAGGTCTTCGCAGCAGGCGGCGAAGGCGCGGGCCCAGCGGTGGGTCAGGAAACCGGCCCGGTCGGCGCCCAGGATGCCGGTGAGGACGGCCCGGGCGACGTCGTCGGGCAGCAGCCGGTAGTACTCGGGCGGGGCCCAGGGGGTGTGCGAGAAGTGGCCGATCCGCAGGTCGGGACGGGCTTCGCGGAGCAGGGCCGGGGCCAGGGAGAGGTGGTAGTCCTGGATGAGGACGGCGGCGTTCGGGGCGGCTTCGGCGGCCAGGGCTTGGGCGAAGGCCTCGTTGTAGGCCTGGTAGGCGGCCCACTCGGTGCGGAAGCCGGCGTCGAAGGCGGGCGCGGTGGGGGTCGCGTAGAGCAGGTGGTGGACGAACCAGAGGGTGGAGTTGGCGACGCCGTTGTAGGCGCGGGCGAAGGTCTGCGGGTCTATGTCCAGCATCCGTACGGCCTGGCCGCCGACCGCGTGTCCGGCCAGGTCCAGGCGGCCGTGGGGCGCCCCGGCGGCGGCCCTGCGGTCGGAGTCGTTGAGGGCGGCGCAGACCCAGACGGCGTTCGGGTCCTCGACGGCGGAGAGGCCGGAGACCAGACCGCCGCCGCCGCGGCGCAGGGTCAGCGTGCCGTCGTCGGCGGTGCTGAAGGACACCGGTCCCCGGTTGGAGGCAACCAGGACGGGGGCGGTGCCGGTCGCGCTCGAACGGTTGGTCGATGAATCGGCCATGGGGGTTCCTCTTCTCGGGCTGCCGGATCACCCGGTGGGGGGTGATCCGGGCGCGCGACGGAGCGGAGCGCGACGGGACAGCCGTACAGTCGGGGCCCTGCGACAGGCGACGGCCAGGGCCTGGCCGCCTTGAGGCTCCGCAGGGATCGAGTGGGAAGCCTCCTCGTCGGGAGGGGGAGGAGTCACGGTTGGGATGTTGCCGGTTGGTCGACATCGCAAACCCACAGTCGGATAGTCCGGCAAACCGCAGCGGCCGCACTGCACGGGTGTGTCACCCGTCGGTGCGGCGCTTCGCGTATTCGGGGACGGTGTGCATCGGGGGGCGTTCCAGGGAGGTGATCTCGTAGGTGCGGGGGGTGAAGATGGGGGTCTCTCCGGCCGAAGGCCGGGAGAGGGTTCCGGGGCTGCGGGTGAACTGGGTGAGGTGGGGGTGGACGAGGTCGGCCGAGGCCTTGAGGCGGTGGGTGCGGTCGAGGCGTTCCAGGGCGGTCCGGTAGATGGTGGCGGCCATCCGGCCGAGGGCCTGGCCGTCCTGGTGGCGGTGGTGCCGGACGCCGACGTCCACCTGGGCGAGGGCGTCCAGGCCGACCAGCTCCAACGCGTCGACCAGCAGTCCGAGTTCGACGCCGTAGCCGGTGGGGAAGGGCAGCCGTTCGAGCAGTGAGCGGCGGGCCGCGTACTCGCCGCCGAGGGGCTGGACGAAGCCGGCGAGTTCCGGCCAGTGGAGGTTGAGCAGGGGGCGGGCGACGAGTTCGGTGACCCGGCCGCCGCCGGCGGGCAGGACGGCGCCCTCCGACTCCAGCGGGCGGTCGTACATGGCCTTGACCAGCTGGATGGAGTCGTCGGTCAGCAGCGGGCCGACGATGCCGGAGACGAAGGCGGGGTCGAACTCGCGCAGGTCGGCGTCGATGAAGCAGACGATGTCACCGCGGGTGACCAGCAGCGAGCGCCAGAGCACCTCGCCCTTGCCGGGCACGGCGGGCAGCCGGGGCAGGATGGCGTCGCGGTGCTCGACCCGGGCGCCGGCCTCGGCGGCGACGGCGGCGGTGGCGTCGGTGGAGCCGGAGTCCACGACGACGAGTTCGTCGACGAGCGGGAGGCGTTCCATCAGCTCGCGGCGGATGGTGCGGACGATGTCGCCGACGGTGGCCTCCTCGTCCAGGGCGGGCAGGACCACGCTGACGGTGCGGCCGGTGCGTTCCTTGGCCGCGAGGAGGGTGTCGACCGGCCGGTCGGCCGCGCTCCAGGAGCGGCGGCGCAGCCAGGACGCCACCTGCGGGAGGAGCTCGGGAGTCGGTTCGGCGGGCACGGAGGTCTCCTCGGCGGGGTGGGGTGGGACGGGTCATCTCGCGTGGCGGACGGTCCCGTTCGGGTTTGACGCCTTCGGATACAGTCTTCGTACAGCGGTCGGACCTTTGCACGCCGGGGTCGCCGTTGAGCACCACCACAATTTCACAAGCTCATCCAGAGGGACTGAGGGAACGGCCCGTTGACGTCCCGGCAACCTTCTCGCGCGGCTGTCGTCGACAGGCCCCGGCGGGACAGGTGCCAATTCCGGCCCGTGTCGCGACCGCGCCACGGGGAAGATGAGGAGAGAGGCCTCGCCGTCATGGCTATCACTGAGACGACCCCTTCCGGCGCCGCACCCGTTTCCGTCGACCTCGGCCCCGCCGCCGCGCTGTCCTGTCGGGAGTGCGGCACCCGCTTCCCGCTCGGCCCCAGCTTCGCCTGCCTGGAGTGCTTCGGCCCGCTGGAGATCGCCTACGAGTTCGGCAGCGAGGGTGCCGAGGAGCTGCGCAAGCGGATCGAGGCCGGTCCGGCGTCCATCTGGCGCTACGCGCCGCTGCTGCCGGTTCCGGCCGACGTGGCGTCGAAGCCCAACCTGAACCCGGGGTGGACCCCGCTGGTCAAGGCGGACAACCTGGGCCGGGAGCTCGGTTTCACCGCCCAGCTGCACATCAAGGACGACTCCGGCAACCCGACGCACTCGTTCAAGGACCGGGTGGTCGCGTGCGCGATCGAGGCGGCCCGGGCGTTCGGGTACACCACGCTGTCCTGCTCCTCGACCGGCAACCTGGCCGGCGCGGTGGGGGCGGCGGCGGCCCGGGCCGGGTTCCGGTCCTGCGTGTTCATCCCGCACGACCTGGAGCAGGGCAAGGTCGTCATGGCCGGGGTGTACGGCGGCGAGCTGGTCGGCATCGAGGGCAACTACGACGACGTGAACCGCTTCTGCTCGGAGCTGATCGGCGACCCGGCCGGCGAGGGCTGGGGCTTCGTCAACGTGAACCTGCGGCCGTACTACGGCGAGGGTTCCAAGACGCTGGCGTACGAGATCTGCGAGCAGCTCGGCTGGCGGCTGCCGGAGCAGATCGTGGTCCCGATCGCCTCGGGCTCGCAGCTGACGAAGATCGACAAGGGTCTCCAGGAGCTGATCAAGCTCGGTCTGGTCGAGGACCGGCCGTACCGGATCTTCGGCGCCCAGGCCGAGGGCTGCTCGCCGGTGTCGGCCGCGTTCAAGGCCGGCCGGGACGTGATCAAGCCGGTCAAGCCGGACACCATCGCCAAGTCGCTGGCGATCGGCAACCCGGCCGACGGCCCGTACGTGCTGGACATCGCCCGCCGGACCGGTGGCGCGGTGGAGGACGTCACGGACGCCGAGGTCGTGGCGGCGATCCGGCTGCTGGCGCGGACCGAGGGCGTCTTCGCCGAGACCGCGGGCGGGGTGACCGTCGGCGTGCTGAAGAAGCTGGTCGAGACCGGGCAGCTGGACCCGGCCAAGGAGACCGTCGCGATCAACACCGGCGACGGCCTGAAGACCCTGGACGCCGTCTCCGACGCCGGGATGACCGCCGTCATCCGCCCGACGCTGGACTCGTTCCGCGACGCCGGCCTCGCGTCCGTCTGAACCACCCCGCCCCGACAGGCCCCGCCCCCGCAAGGAGAGTCATGAGCGCCAACGTCCGCATCCCCACCATCCTGCGCACCTACACCGGCGGCGCCGCCGAGGTGACCGCCGAGGGTGCCACCCTGGCCGAGGTCATCGCCGACCTGGAGAAGAACCACGCGGGCATCTCGGCCCGCATCCTGGACGACACCGGCAAGCTGCGCCGCTTCGTGAACGTCTACGTGAACGACGACGACGTGCGTTTCGCCGAGGGCCTGGCGACCGAGGTGAAGGACGGCGCCGGCATCTCGATCATCCCGGCGGTGGCCGGCGGCTGCTGAGCCGTCCGGAGAACCCGCGGTCGCCCGCGCGTACGGAATTCCGCTCTCCGTATGCG
>NZ_JBHVFE010000181.1:12181-15935 GCF_042801945.1 Kitasatospora sp. NPDC057542 | reverse complement strand
GCGCGTTCCACGCGCGCCCCGGCCGTGGCGGCCGCTCCGGCCATGTGCGGCGCCCCGGCGGTCGGACTACGGTTCCGCCAACAGCCCGGACTCCCAGACCCAGGCGGCGATCCCCACCCGGTTCTGGACTCCCAACTTCTTCTGCAGCCGGGCCAGATGGGTCTTGACCGTGCCCATCGAGATGAAGAGCTCCGCACCGATGTCGGAGTTGGTGAGCCCTTCCGCGACGAGGCGGGCGACCTCCTCCTCGCGCACGGTCAGCGGTTCGCTGGGCTGCCGGACGGTGCGGCGCTCGTGGCGCAGACGGCTCAGCAGTCGCGTGGTGATCTCCGGGCTGATCATGGAATCGCCCGACGCCGCCGCCCGGACCGCCTCCACGAGCACGGCGGAGCGGGACCGCTTGAGGAGGAACCCGCAGGCTCCTTCCCGCAGGGCCGTGTGGACGTACTCGTCGAGGTCGAACGTGGTCACGACGACGACGCGGACCTCGGGGACGGTCCGGACGACCTCCCGCGTGAGCTCCAGGCCGTCCATCTCCGGCATGCGAATGTCCGCGAGCAGCACGTTCGGAACGAGGGATCGTACGACCTCCAGTGCGGCCACGCCGTTCCCCGCCTCGCCGACGACCTGCATGTCGGGCTGGGCTTCGAGGATCCGGCGGAAGCCCATTCGTATGCTGGCTTGGTCATCGGCCAGCACAATGCGCGTTCTCATGCCGTTCATCGTGCCATGCCGAATATGGATGAGCGGGGGCTGTTTTCCGGTCACCCGGGGATCCATTTCGGTCAGGGCCGCATCGGCGGAACCCGGCGTTCGACTTGTGCGAACGAGGTGCCGAGTGCGGTGCCCGCGGCCCGCTGGAGTGTCGCGTTCGGCAGCGTGCGGACGGCGCCTTCCGGAGGGTTGTTGTCCGCTTAAGTTCTGGCTTTGCCGCATTGCCAACGGGTGGGGCTCGGGAGAGGATCGCTCGTGTCGACAGGGCAGCGGCCGCGAATCGGGAAACTCGTTTCGATTACTCGGCTGTTCTTTCGACTCGCATTGTCGAAGCGTATCCGGAGCACCCTCCATGAAAGGGGAAGGCGAATGGACCCGAGGTATGAGGCGTTCACCATCGCCGACCCCGTCTGGTACGAACCGTTGGACCGTTGCGCGGACTCCAGGTCCCGTTTCTCCCTGTCCGACGGCGATGTCCCCGAGGGCTGGCGACGGATCGAGGAAGGCGTCTGGGAGTTCCTGGTTCCGGCCGACGCCGGCAAACTGCCCGAGCAGGGCTGGAAGATCCACGTCAGCGCCACCCCGGAGGCCGCGGAGCGGACCATCGAGTCGGCTTGGGAGGTGTGCCGCCGGCTCCGGCTCCCCTGGAAGTTCCTGCGCAGCCGGCACATCGTCACCGCGATGAACACCAAGTACGCGCACCGGGCCAGCAGCGGCAAGACCGTGACCGTGTACCCGCGTACCGAGGGCGAGCTGCGCGAGGCCCTTGAGGAGCTCGACAAGGTCCTGCGCGGGCGTCCCGGGCCGTACGTGCTGTCCGACCACCGGTGGAACGAGGGGCCGGTCTCCGTGCGCTACGGAGCCTTCGCCCTGATGTGGTGCGAACTCGCGGACGGCACCAGGGTGCCGGCGCTGCGCGACCCCGACCGGCGTCTCGTGCCGGACCACCGGCGCCCGGCGTTCAGCCTGCCCGACTGGGCTCCGGTGCCGGACTTCCTGGCCGAGCACCTGGCCGCCGACAACGGCATGGCCGGGGACGGAACGCTCGGTGGATACCGGGTCCTCAAGGCGCTGCACTTCTCCAACGGAGGAGGCGTCTACCTCGCCGAGGCCGGCGACGGCCGGCAGGTCGTCCTCAAGGAGGCCCGGCCGCACGCAGGGCTCGACGGAAGCGGCGCCGATGCCGTGGACCGGCTGCGCACCGAGGAATCGGTCCTCGCGAAACTGAGTCATCTCCCGTTCGTCCCCCGGCAGTACGAGTCCTTCACCGTGTGGGAGCACCGCTACCTGGCGATGGAGTACGTCGAGGGCGAGGCGTTCAACACCTGGCTGGGCCGGGACTACCCGCTCACCCGCTACCGGCCGTCGGACCGGGCCCGCGAGGACTTCGCCGCGCTCGCCGTCGACCGGCTCCGACAGGTCGAGTCGCACGTGACGGCGATGCACGAAGCCGGCCTCGCCTTCGGCGACCTGCACCACCGCAACATCCTGATCCGGCCCGACGGAACCGTCGCACTGGTGGACTTCGAACTGGCCATGCCGGTCGACTCCGTGCGCACGCTCACCCTCGGAGCCCCCGGATTCACCGACCCCACGATCACCGACCCGCGAGAGGCCGACCTGTTCGCCCTGGGCTGCTGCCAGCTGGCGGCCTTCGCTCCGCTCACCGTGCTGACCCTGCGCAACCCGGCCGTGGTCGCGCCGCTGATCGAGCTGGCCACCACCTCGTTCCCGACGCTGCCACCGGAGTTCGTGCGGCAGATGCTGGAACGGCTCGCGCTGTCGCCCGCCCTGCGGCCGCATCTGCCGGCTGCCGGGTCGGCTCCGGTCGGGGTGGCGGCGTCGACCGCGCCGTCCACGGCCGCGTTGCTCCGCGGCATTTCCGACGCGGCCGATCCCGGCCGTACCGACCGGCTCTTTCCCGGTGACGTCGCCGGACACCGCCCGGGTGCCCCGCTCGGTCTCGCGTACGGCGCACCGGGAGTCCTCCTGGCCCAACTGGCCGCCGGCGCCGAGCCGTCCGCCGAGCACGTGGAGTGGCTGGCGAGGAGCGCGAGCCGTGCTCCGTCCGACGGCGCCCGAGGGCTCTACGACGGACTCGCCGGTTCCGCGTGGCTCCTGCACAGGCAGGGCCACGCGCAGGCGGCGAACCTCATCGACCGGCTCCTGGACGGACCGCTCCCGGCGTCACCCGGGCTGTTCGGCGGGCTGACGGGCATCGCGCACCTGTTCCTGGACGCGGACCTGAAGGACGAAGGCATCCGCCTGGCCGAGCGTGTCCGTGAACTGGTGGGCAGGCCGGGGTTGTTGGACCGCCCCGGACTGATGAACGGCTGGTCGGGCCCCGCCGTGCTCTTCGCGCGCTGCGCCCGGGCCACCGGTGACGTCGAATGGGCGCAGGCCGCCGAACGGGCGGTGCGATGCGATCTGCGCTTCGCACGCGACCTGGACGGCATGCTCCAGATGCACAGCTCCAACCGCCTGCTGCCCTACCTGGCCGAGGGCTCCGGCGGTGTCGCCCTGGCGGCGCTGGCGCTGCCCGCGGCGCAGGCCGAAGCGGTGAACGCCGACGCGATCGTGGCGGGCGCCGTGAGCGCCGGTGCGGTTCGACTCGTCGTCCAGGGAGGGTTGTTCAGTGGTCGCGCCGGACTCGCATACGTGCTCTCCCATGCCCTCCTGCGTCTACCCGACCGGCGAGGCGAGCTCGACGACCACCTCCGGGCCCTGGCTCTCCACGTCGCGCCGCACGACGGCGCCCAGGTGCTGCACGGAGATCAACTGGTCCGTCTTTCGACGGACCTGGCGACCGGCTCCGCCGGCGCGATCATCGCGCTGAAAGCCGCCCAGACTCCCGGTAGCTGCCTGCTCCCCGGCGGCCACTCCACCCAGGAGTGGCCCCCGGCCGGAAGGACCGCCACCGGTGACCCGACCGGACTCGACTGGGAAGGAGGTGACTTCGCATGCTGAACGTTCTCGCTCTGCAGGAGCTCGACGAGGAGATCGTCGTCGACGCCCCGATCAGCACCATCAGCCTGGGTGG
>NZ_JBHVFE010000181.1:0-12082 GCF_042801945.1 Kitasatospora sp. NPDC057542 | reverse complement strand
GACAAGGGGAGGAGGTGACTTCACATGCTGAACGTTCTCGCTCTGCAGGAGCTGGACGAGGAGATCGTGGTCGAGGCCCCGATCAGCACCGCGAGCATCATCGTGTGCCACTGAGGCACTGATAATTGAGCAAGACCCGCTCCAAAGAAGCGAGTTCGGGGAGGCCGCGGTCAGTGCGGCCTCCCCGGCTCCTTCCAGCTTACGCTCCGATGGAGGACAGCAAACGTGTCCGCGCCTTCCAGCCCTCTCGCCGGTTCGACGAGCATGCGCCGACTGTTCGCCGCCGAGGTCCGGGCCTATCCCGGCAGAGTGGCGGGCGCGGCCCTGGCATGCGCCGTGACGGCCGCCGGACTGGGCGCCAGCGCACTGCTCTTCATCGGGGCCAGCCTCCCGGAGTACCCGAAGGACTCCGCGGCCTGGGCCGCCGCACAGGATGCGCGGAACCTCCTGTCACTCCTGATGTCCATGCTGCTGATGTGCGCGGTGATGGTCATCGGATCCACCGTCTCCCTGTGGACGGGGCAACGGCTCTCCCAGTTCGCCGTGCTGCGCGCCCTGGGAGTCAGCGCGAACCGGTTGCGTGGTCTCGTCGCCTTCGACGTCGCGCGGCTCGGCCTGGTGTCGGCGGCGGTGGGCGCGGCCGTGGGCATGGTTCCGCTGGCGGAACTCGGCCGGAGCATTCTCCTCGACCGCCGGCTGTTCCCGACGGAGGCCTCGCTTCCCGCCGCGGACCAGACGGTGTGGACGGCGGTGGCCGTCTGCCTCACCACGGCGGGGGTGGGGGTGCTCGCAGCTCTGGCGAGCGTGCTCGCCGCGGGACGAGTCAGCCCCGGCACCCTGCTGCGGGACGCGGAGCTGTCCGTGGCCTCCTCCCGGAGCACGGCGCGCCTGGTGACCGGCCTCGTGCTGCTGGTGACCATGTGTGCCCCGCTGCTGTTCGTCATGGCGTTCATGGACCTGCCGGCGACGCTTCGCGCCGCGATGGCCCCCGGCGTCGCGCTCGTGGTGATCCCCGTACTGGCCGTGCTGGCCCCCTGGATCGTGCCGCCGCTCGTCCGTCCGGCCACCGTGGTGATGCGCCTGCTCGACCGTCGGGTGGGCCGCATCGCGGCCGTGGGCCTGCGGGCCACACCCGCGCGGACGACGGCGATGGCGGTGCCGGTGCTCCTGTCGGTGGGCATCGCGGTGTCGCTGCTCGGGGCCGGGGCCACCATGGGGCAGGCGAAGCACCGGCAGGCCGAGGAGGGCCTGCGCGCGATGGCGGTCGTCACGGCCGAACCCGGGGCCCGGCTCCCGGTCGCGGCGCCCGCGGTCTCCGACGGGAGGGCGGTCCCGCTGGTGGCGACCGAGGTCACGGCTCCGCCCACCTGGTACGACAACCAGCCGGTGGCCACCGGCGCGTGGGGGGTCGACGGCGGCCCCCTGGCCGAGGTCCTGGACCTCAAGGTGCGGGAAGGCCGCATCTCCGACGTGCGGCAGGGCACCTTCGCCGCCGGTGCCATGCAGACCGACGGGCACCACTGGCGCCTGGGCCAGGAGGTGAGGTTCGCCATGGCGGACGGCTCGTCGCAGACGCTGACCCTGGCTGCCGTCTACGAACGGGACCTGGCCTTCCCGGAGTTGGTGATCCCGCGGTCGACGGCACTGGAACACACGCCGTCCGCCTACGCCGACCGGATCCTGCTCACCGGCGCGGCGGACAGCTGGCCGCGCGCGCAGGGCCAGAAGGTCGCCTCCCGCGCCGACCACCTCGCCGAACTCAGCCCGCGCAACGCCGCCGACGACCTGGCCTCCCGGCTCATCGTGGCCATCGTCGCGGGCTATGCGCTGCTGGCCGCCGCCAACACCAGCTCCCTCGCCCAGCGCGACCGGCGGGCGCAACGAGCGCACCTGCGGGCCCTGGGCCTCGGTCGGTTCCAGATGCTGCGCTGCGTGGTGTACGAGGCCGCGGGGGCGACGGTCGTCGGTGTGGCCCTTGCCGCCGTCACGGCGATCGCCTGCCTGGTCCCCCTGGCCCTGGTCCTGGGCACCGGTGCGATGCCGGCCTTCGACGTCCCCTGGACCCTGGGCGTGACCGTTGCCGCGGCGCTGGCGGTGGCCGTCCCCTCGACCATGACGGCGCATCCGATGTCCGACGTCCAACGGCAGTTCGCGAGGAGGATGACATGAGCGGGGCGTCGACAGCACGGGCGCACGACCCGAAGCGAGGCCTGGGCTGGAAGTTCTGGCTGCTGTTCTTCGGTGAGTCGTCCTCCGCCGTGGGCACGGCGGCCTCGGTCATCGCCCTCCCCGTGATCTCCTTCCAGCACAGCGGAGACGTCCGGCAGGCCGGGTTCATCAGTACCGCGATGTCCCTGGGCATCGTGCTCGCCCGACTGCCGGCCGGCGTGCTCGCCGACCGCTATGAGCGCAGAACCCTGTTGCTCGGCTGCAACGCGGCGGGCGCTCTGGTGCTCGGAGCCCTCGCCGTCCTCGAAACATCGGATGCGGCCCCGCTGGGGGTGCTCGTCCTGGCCGCGTTCCTGCTCGGCACCGTGGGCAGCACGCTGGCGCCCGCGGAGAACGTCGCCGTACGGAACTTCGTGGACGCCGACCTGCTGCCCCGCGCCCTGGCGCTGATCCAGAGCCGGATGGCCGTCGCGATGATCGCCGGGCCCCTGGTGGGCGGGGCCCTGCTCAAGGTCGACGCGGCCTGGGTGTTCGCCGCCGACTCCGCGACGTACCTGGCAGCCGCGGGCTGTGCCCTCCTGCTGCCGTCGGGCGCGGGGCCCACGGTCACCGCCGACCAGACCCGGCTGGAGGCGACCCTCACCGGGCTGCGCTTCCTGTGGCGGTCCCCGTTCCTGCGGTACGCGGCACTCAACGCGACCGTCCTCAACCTCGTCTTCAACGGCCTCCTGATCGTCATCATCGCGTCCGCCGAAGGATCCGGGGCCGGTGAACTGGGCGTCGGGGTGCAGACCGCCGCCATGGGGGCGGGCGCACTGATCGGGTCCCTGGCCGCCGCGCCCGTGGCCCGGCGGCTTCCTCCCGGGCCCGGCGTCGCCGGTGCCACCGGCGTGGTCGCCGCGGCACTCCTGGGCTTCGCCACGGTGCACAGCACCTGGGGGGCCGCCCTGCTGCTCGCGGTCGCCACGGCGGCGGGCCCGGTGATCACCGTGGTCATCGCCGCCACCCAGGTGCGCATCACCCCGCCCGAACTCCAGGGCCGGGTGTACAGCGGCAGCGGCTTCCTCTCCCAGGCCGTCGCCCCGCTCGGCCCGATCCTCGCGGGAGCGTGCTCCCGCGCCTTCGGCCTGACCGCCACGCTGACCGGCGCCGCGGTCGTCGTGCTGCTCCTCGCGGTGACCGGCGGTTCCATCGCGGCGCGCCCCGCCCGGACCGTCGACACCCGGGTTCCGTCCGAGGAGGAGTTCGTGGAGGTGCCGCGTGGCTGATCCGTACCGCTGGCTGGAGGACACCGAGTCCGTACGTGCGCAGACCTGGCTGGCCGGCCAGCGTGCCCTGCTGGAACGGCACACGGATCACCACCGGGACGCCATGGACGCCTGGGAGCGGTCGCTCGGTGCGATCGAGGCGGCCGCGACCGGTCGTCCGCTCAGCCCGAACGCCGAGGCCGGAGGCGCGCTCTTCAGCCATGAACTCACCGAGCAGGGAAGTGAGTTACTGCGCGTGACGGAGCCGGGCGGGCGGCATCGGGTGCTCCTCGAAATCGGTGACCGCACATCGGTGGGCCGGCTGGCCGGGTGGCAGCCCGACCCCGGCGGGCGGATGGTCGTGGCACAGCTCCACCGTGACGGCCATGAGAACGGCGGACTCCACCTCGTGTCCGTCGCGCCGGGGACGGAGGCGCGCCACCTGCCCGATGCCGCACCGCACCCGGCCGTCGCGTTCACCGGCTCCTTCCTGCTGTACAGCGCCGGCTCCCGCACCGAGCACACGCTGCGGGTCCACGGCATCGAGGACGGCACCACCCGCTCCGTATCCAGCCCCGTGCCCGGTCCGGTGCGGATGTCCCTGCACACGGGCCCCGGAAGGCACGTGCTCCTGCGCACGCGGACACCCGACGGGGCGCCCGCCCGCTGGTGGTGCACGAACTGGGACGGCCGGTCCGCGCCGGACTGGCACCCGCTGCCGCTGGAGGGCCTGGACATCAGCGCGTACGCCCTGGGCACGGACGCCCTGTACGTCGCCGTGCGGGGGAAGACCGTGGCCGTCCTGGACCTCGCTGCCGTCGCCCGGGGGGCCGCGGCCCCTCCCCGTCCGCTCGCGGACACCTCGGGCAGCAGCGTCCGGGCCCTGCGCGTGCTGGGGCCGGGGCGCTCCCCGCACCTGGCGGTCCTGCGCCGGACCGGCACCACTCGCCGACTCGACATCCTGCGAGCGGATCGGG
This sequence comes from Kitasatospora sp. NPDC057542, assembly GCF_042801945.1. Lineage (NCBI taxonomy): Bacteria > Bacillati > Actinomycetota > Actinomycetes > Kitasatosporales > Streptomycetaceae > Kitasatospora > Kitasatospora sp. NPDC057542. The sequence goes on along the minus strand of NZ_JBHVFE010000181.1, from coordinate 7,689 downwards.
CCGTCACGGGCGGGGAGGCGGACGAACACGGCTTCAGGTGGCCTGCGCGACTGAGCCTCGGCCCCGCCGGCTACGACGGCGACGGCCGGCTCACCGGTGCGGTCTGGCTGCTCGCCGACGACCCCCGCCACGGCGCCCTGAGCCACCGCGTCACCCCGGGCGCCGCGGCCCCCGCCACGGACCGCCGCTCCGCACTGCGCACCGTCATCGCCGCCGGCCACGACGGCACCGACGTCCCGGTGACCGTCTGCGACCCTTCGCCGGACGCCGTCGGCAGCCCGCTGCCCACGCTGGTCACGGTCTACGGGGGTTTCGGCGTCCCGCTGGAACCGTCCTGGGACCCGCTCTTCGCCGGGTGGCTCTCCGCCGGTGGACGCGTCGCCTGGGTGCACGCCCGGGGCGGCGGGGAGTTCGGAGCGCAGTGGGCGGCGGCCGGGCGCGGGCCGGGCAAGTCCGACACCGTGGACGACCTGCGCGCGGGGGTCCTGGCCCTCGTCACGTCCGGCGAGGCGCAACCCGACACGATCGCCGGGCTCGCCGCCAGCAACGGAGGCCTGGTCCTGGCCGCCGCGATGACCCGTTCCCCCGACCTCTTCGCCGCGGTCGCCTGCGCCGCCCCGCTGACCGACATGGCGCGCTACGACCAGGGCGGCCTCGGCAAGCTCTGGCGCGAGGAGTACGGAGACCCGGCCGACCCCGGTGCCCGGGAAGCCCTGCTGTCCTACTCCCCGTACCACCACGTACGAGACGGCGTCCGCTACCCGGCCGCGCTCCTCATCAGCGGGGGGAACGACGCCCGGGTCCGGCCCTGGCACGCGTGGAAACTCTGCGCGGCCCTGCAGAGCGCCACCACGGCGGACGCCCCGGTCCTCCTCGACCACCAGGAGGACACCGGGCACTACGGACGGGCGGCCGACGCCGCGAGGACCCTGTGCGCCCGGGTCCTGTGCCTGCTCGCCTCCCGCACCGGACTGCACGTTCCCGGAGGTCTTCGGCCTCCGGCACCTGAACCACCCTTGAGGAGCCCCGCATGACCTCGGCCCAGTTGCCCCACCACGCGGTCCGACAGCCGCACGGCCTGCCGCCCGCCGCCTCCACCGTGGAGCTGACCAAGGTGCACGGCACCGGCGCACGCCGGGTCACCGCTCTCGACCGGGTCTCCGTCGAGTTCCGGCAGGGCCAGTTCACCGCCATCATGGGGCCGTCCGGATCAGGCAAGTCCACGTTGATGCAGTGCCTGGCCGGCCTGGACTCGCCCACCTCGGGCTCGGCCAGGATCGGCACGATGGAGCTGTCACGCCTCTCGGACCGGCACCTGACCCGGCTGCGCCGCGAGCGGATCGGCTTCATCTTCCAGGCGTTCCACCTCCTGCCCACCCTCACGGTGGCGGAGAACATCACGCTGCCTCTGGGCATCGCGGGACGCCGCCCCGACCGGCAGTGGCTCGAAGAGGTCGTCACCGTCCTCGGCCTCTCGGACCGGCTCGGCCACCGGCCGGGAGAACTCTCCGGCGGGCAACAGCAACGCGTCGCGTGCGCACGGGCGTTGGCGGGGCGCCCGGAGATCGTCTTCGCCGACGAGCCGACCGGCAATCTCGACACCCGTACGGGCGCCGAAGTCCTCTCCCTGCTCGGCCAGTTGGTCCGGGAGATGGGCCAGACGATCGTGATGGTCACGCACGACCCGGCCGCCGCGGCGTACGCGGACCGTGTGGTCTTCCTCGCCGACGGCCGCATCGTCGACGACCTCTGGCAGCCCGGAACGGGGAAACTCCTGGAGCGCATGAACCGGTTCGACGGCCCGCGGGGACCTCGGGGCCGCTGAGCCCACTGCCGGAGCATGCCGCCGCACCCGGCCGCTGCGGGGCCCGGCCGGGTGCGCCCGGACGCTGCGGACGGACTCGACTTGCCGGGCGGTCCGGTGTTCCGGGGGTCAGCCCATGGTGACGGTGAGCAGGCCGTCGGGGGCGGCGGTGACGGTGACGGCGGTGAGGGTGTCGGCGTGGGCGTCCGGCTGGTGGGGGAGGGCGCGCGGGCCGATGCCGATGACGCGGGTGCCGGCGGCCCTGGCGGCGGCGATGCCGGCGCCGGAGTCCTCGAAGGCGAGGCAGTCGGTGGGGGCGAAGCCGAGGGTGGCGGCGCCCTTGAGGAAGCCCTCGGGGTCGGGCTTGCTGGCGCCCACGGACTCGGCGGTGACCAGGACGGGCGGCAGCGGGAGGTCGGCGGCGGCCATCCGGACCCGGGCGAGCGCCTGGTCGGCGGAGGTGACCAGGGCGTGCGGGACGCCGGCCAGCGAGGCGAGGAAGGCGGCGGCTCCGGGCACCGGGACGACGCCCTCGGTGTCGGCGCGCTCCTTGTCGAGCATCCGCGCGTTGTCGGCCAGGTTGAGCTCGACCGGGCGCTCGGGCAGCAGGGCGGCCATGGTGGCGTGGCCCTGGCGGCCGTGCGCGACGGCGAGCACCTCGGCGGGGTCGAGGCCGTGCTGCTCGGCCCAGTGGCTCCACCAGCGCTCGATCACGGCGTCGGAGTTGACCAGGGTGCCGTCCATGTCCAGGAGGACGGCGCGGGCGGTCAGCCGGACGGGGGTGGCGGGCATGGGACGGCTCCTCGGTGGGTGCGGCGGCGGGCGGGCCGGAGAACGCGAGCTCTTTGTTTCTGGATGATACAAAAGATCAGTCGAGCAGGTGGGCGTTGACCGCGCGGGCCTCCTCGGCCAGCTCCGGCAGCTCCACCACCTCGACCCCGGCCGCCGCCAGCAGTGCGGTGCCCTGGCAGTCGGAGACGAACAGGTCCGGCTCGCGCCAGGCGACCACCACCCGCGGCACGCCCGCCGCGACGAGCAGCCGGGCGCACGGCACCGGCCGTGAGGCGCGCTGCCCGCAGGGCTCCAGCGAGCTGTAGACGGTCGCCCCGCGCAGCCGCGGGTCGCCCGCCGGGAGCTTGGCCAGGGCCGCCTCCTCGGCGTGGTCGTGCGGGTCCGCCTCCCGGCTGTAGCCCTCCGCCAGCACCGCGCCGTCGGCGCCGACGATCACCGCGCCGACCGAGAAGGCCGTCTCGGAGGGCGGGCAGCAGCGGGAGAGTTCGACGGCCCGGCGCAGGTGGTCGAGGTCGGTGGACGCGGACTGGGTCACGGCGCGGGCTCCTTCGGGGCGTACCTGAGCAGGACGACGTCGCCCACGGTACGTGCCCCCAGCAGCCGCATCCGCCGGGCCGGGCCGCCCGGGAACGCGGCCGGGCGGACGAACCGGGGCGCCTCGGCCTGGCCGACCAGCAGTGGGGCGACGGCCAGTTGGAGCTCGTCCGCCAGGCCTCCGGCCAGGAACTGGGTGTGCACGCCCCCGCCGCCCTCGACCATCAGCCGGCGCACCCCGCGGGCGCCCAGGTCGTCCAGCACCGCCCCGAGGTCCACCGCGCCGCCCAGCGCGACCACCTCGGCCAGCCCGTCCAGCCGGGGGCGCAGCACCGCCGCTCCGGCGTCCGTGGTGTAGGCGAGCCTGTCGCCGCCGGTGTGCCAGAACCGCAGGCCGGCGTCGAGCTCGCCGCTCGCGCTGAGCGTCACCTTCAGCGGGTACTCGGGCCGGCCGGCCGCCAACCGGGCGGTGCGGCGTCCGGGGTCGTTGACCAGCAGTCGGGGGTTGTCGGCACGCAGCGTGTTGCCGCCGACCAGGATCGCGTCGGCGGCGGCGCGCTCCTCGTCGACCCGGTCGAAGTCGGCGGCGTTGGAGAGCAGCAGCCGGTCGGGGGAGGCGTCGTCGAGGTGGCCGTCGAGCGAGACGGCGGCGCTCAGCAGGACGTAGGGGCGCGGGCCGGGCATGGGCGGGGACCGTTCTGTCGGGGGCGCCTCCACGGTACGGCGGCCGGGTGCGCCCCGGGCCCGCCATGGTCGGAATGTGAGACGCATCTTCTCGGGATTCGGGACGGCGAGTAGCGTCGGGGCGTCGCGGAGCACCGCGCCGACCACACCCAGGGGGACCTCATGACCGGACCGCAGCCCGCCGCCGTCTACACCCACGGCCACCAGGAGGCCGTGCTGCGCTCGCACCGCTCCCGCACGGCCGCCGACTCGGCCGGCTACCTGCTGCCCGAACTGCGGCCCGGGCAGGCCCTGCTGGACGTCGGCTGCGGGCCCGGCACGATCACCGCGGACCTGGCCGGGCTGGTCGGCCCGCAGGGGCGGGTGGTCGCGGTGGACACCTCCGCCGAGGTGCTGGAACAGGCCGCCGGGTACGTCGCCGGGCGGGGCCTGTCCCATGTCGTGTTCGAGCGCGCCGACGTGCACCGACTGCCCTACCGGGACGGCGAGTTCGACGTGGTGCACGCCCACCAGGTGCTCCAGCACGTGGCCGACCCGGTGGCCGCGCTGCGCGAGCTGCGGCGGGTGACGGCGCCGGGCGGCGTGGTCGCGGTCCGGGACGTGGACTACGCCTCGATGACCTGGTTCCCGCAGGTGCCCGCGCTGGACCGGTGGCTGGAGCTGTACCGGCGGACCGCCCGCGCCAACGGCGGCGAGCCGGACTCCGGGCGGCGACTGCTGTCCTGGGCCCGCGCGGCCGGCTTCACCGAGGTCACCGCGAGCGCCACCACCTGGACGTACGCGACGCCCGAGCGGCGCGCCTGGTGGGGCGGGATGTGGGCGGACCGGGTCACGGGCACCGCGCTGGGCCGGACGGCGGTCGAGCTGGGCTTCGCGGACCGGGACGAGCTGGGGCGGATCGCGGACGGCTGGCGGGAGTGGAGCGCTGCCGGGGACGGCTGGTTCTCGATGCTGCACGGCGAGGTCCTGGCCCGCGGCTGAGCCGGCGGAGGGCGGGTCGGGCAGGGCGGGCAGGCGTTCGGAAAGATCGGGTAAAGTCGCGCGACCGTTCAGATCGGGTCCGTTCGGGTCCGAGCCATGGTGCCGAGCGCCGAGCCGATGCCCGTTCCGGCGGGTTGGGGGAGTCCACGTGTCCAAGCCTGAGTCCGAGCTGCCCGCCTCGCGGCCGCAGTCGCCCGCGGCTGCGGGGGCCGGCGCGGACGCGGGGACGGAGACGGACACGGGTGCGGACCCGGCGCAGACGCCGACGGTCGGCCAGGACCCCCGGGTGGGCTTCCGCAAGGACACCGCCGAGCCCGCGCGGCCCGCCGCAGCCGGCTCGGAGCCGACCGGACCGGAGGCGACCGGGCCCGAGCCCGCCCCGCCCGCCCCCGCCGACCCCTGGGCCGCCCCCGACCTCTCCGCCGGCCCGCCCGCCGCCACGGCCCCGCAGGCCGTCCCGCCGTCGGCCGCCCCGCCCCAGCCGCCGCACCCGCTGCCCGCCGGCGGCTGGGCCTCCGTCACCCCCTCCGCCCAGTCCGGCTTCCAGCCCGGCCACCCGTACGCCCCGGCCCCTGGCCAGGGCCCGGCCGCCGCTCCCGGGTTCGTCCCCGGGTTCGTGCCCGGACCCGCCCCCACCAACGGCTTCGCCGTCGGCTCCCTGGTCACCGGCCTGCTCCTGGTGGCCCCGGTGGCCCTGGTGTTCGGCATCCTCGCGCTGGTCCAGATCAACCGCCGCAAGGAGCGCGGCTCCGGGATGGCGGTGACCGGCCTGGTGCTCGGCACGATCGGCACGATGCTGCTGGCCCTCGCGCTCGGCGCGGCCGACTTCAGCTCGGCGCGGGCCGGCCGCTACGGCCAGGCCCCGAAGGCGCCGGCCGGCTCGGTGCACTGGTCCGACCTCAAGGCCGGCGACTGCTACGACTCCCCCGAGGGCGGTTCCACCGCGGGCGGGGACGGCGACGAGACGGTGTACTGGGTGCACCGGGTGGCCTGCGCCGAGCCGCACCACGGCGAGGTGGCGGGCACCGCCGGACTCCCGGACGGCAACGGCACCTACCCGGGCGAGAGCGAGGTCCGCGCGTCGGCCGGCCGGCTCTGCCGCACGGTGCTGGACGGCTACGCGCTCGACCAGTGGGTCGTCCCGGACGGCATGGACGACGTCTACCTCTACCCGACCGCGAAGAACTGGGCGTCCGGCGCACGGTACGTCACCTGTGCCTTCGAGGACCGCGACGACCCGCACCGGGGAACGGTCCGCACCGACCGGAGCCGCCTGACCGCGCCCCAGCTGGCCTACCTGGAGGCCGTCCGGAGCTTCAACGACGTCTACCTGGACCCGCCGGACGGGGACGTCTCCGGGGCCGAGGCCGAGTACCGGGCGTGGGCCCGGCGGATGGCCGTCGCCTCCCGGACCGAGGCGGCGGTGCTGGGCGCGCCGTCGGCGCCCTGGCCGGCCGACGTCCAGCCGAAGATCGCCAAGCTGGTCGAGGCCCAGTCCCAGGCGGCCGCCGCCTGGGACGCCGCGGCCTCCGGCGACGACGTGGCGGGTGCCGTCCGCCGGGCCAGGGCACTGGTGGCCAGGACGGCGCCGATGGCCATGGAGATCCGTCGCGGACTGGACCTGTCCACCGGTGAGCAGGTGCCCGACCTGCGGGTCTGAGCGGCCGCGCACCCGGTAACCGGCCGTTGACCGCGCCCGTACCTGCCGGTAACCCGCCGACCGTACGGTCGTGGGCACGTCCCCGGCCCGACCCCCACGCGAGCCGGGGACCAGCCCGTCCGGCCCGGAGCGAGACAGCCGCAGGAGCTCCCGATACCCTCCCGCCATGGGCACCTACCGGGTGATGCGGCAGGACGACAACGGCAACCGCTTCCTGGTCGCCAAGGACCTCGACCGGGCCGGGGCCCGGCGGCTGGCCGCCGAGTTCGAGGCCCGCGGGCACAAGCAGATGTACTGGGTCGAAGAGGACGGGGTGGCCCGGCCGGAAGCCGAGGACGGGACGGTCCGGAACGCCTGAGGTCGTAGGGTCAGGCCATGGACGCGACCCATCCCGGCCCCACCCCTGACGCACCTGGCACCCCCGCCGCTCCCCGGATCGTGGTCGGCGGTGCGCTGGTCCACCGCGGCCGGGTGCTCGCCGCCCGGCGCAGCGCGCCCGAGGCGGTGGCCGGCCGGTGGGAGTTCCCCGGCGGGAAGGCCGAGCCCGGGGAGACCGAGGCCCGGGCGCTGGAGCGGGAACTGCTGGAGGAGCTCGGCGTCAGGGCGCGCGCGCTGACCCGGCTGCCGGGCGCGTGGGCCGTGCGCCCCGGCCTGGAGCTGCGGTTCTGGGCCGCGGAATTGCTCGCCGGCGAGCCGCGCGCGCTCCAGGACCACGACGCGCTGCGCTGGCTGGGCCCGGACGAACTGGACGCCGTGGACTGGATCGACCACGACCGTGACGTGCTGCCGCACGTCGCCCGGCTGCTCGTGGAGGGCGGAACGGCGGCTGCGGACAGCGCGTCGGCGGCGGGCGACGCGCAGTCCGCCGGGTAGGTCAATCGGACAAGACGACCCGCGGGCCGGGATAGCCTGGATGCTGCTGGGTATGTCACTTTTCGGCACTATTCGTCACTATCGGTGAGCCGTCCCCAGCCGGCGACGCCGATCCCGACCAGAGCCGGAGGCCCCGTCGGTGTCGAGTACCGGGAACGGCGGCGGGGGAGAGCGGCGGGCAGGCTCCGCGGGAAGCGCTGCCGCCCGCGCCCGACTGCGCCGCGCCGCCCGTCCGGCCGCCCCCCAGCCGCCGGCCGGCCGCCGTCGCGGCGGCGCCTTCGAGGCCCCCGCCGCGCGGCTCGACCAGCCGGCACCGACGCTGGCGACGGCCGAGCCGGGCGGCGTCCGGCCCGGCCTGCGC
>NZ_JBHVFE010000180.1:0-15979 GCF_042801945.1 Kitasatospora sp. NPDC057542 | reverse complement strand
GTCCACTCCTGCCGGAGGGACGGCGCCTCGGTCCGTTCAAGGCCGATGACCGCTCGTCGCCGCCCGGGTCGTCGGACAGGCCGCGGCCCTGGGACCCTCCCGGTGGGCCGTCAGCGGGCGGGGCGCAGGCGGAGGGTGAGGATCTGGAAGGGGCGCAGGGTCAGGTCGACGCTTCGGTGCGGCAGGTGGGTGGTGTCGAGGGCGGCGGGGTCGGCGAGTGGTCGTTCGAGGAGGTCGGCGGGGTGGGCGGAGGCCAGGGGGAAGCCGGTGGTCAGCCGGGCTCTGGTGCGGGCGCCGTGAGCCTCGTAGAGCCGCACCACCACGTCGCCGGACCGGTCGTCGGCGAGTTTGAGGGCTTCGACGACGACCGACGGGGTGTCGAGTGCGACCAGTGGGGTGACCGGACGGGAGCCGGGTACGGCGCGTTCGGGGAGGTTCGTCCGGTAGCCCTCGCGGACGGCGTCGGCGATGCCGGCGCCGAGCAGCAGGGCGTAGTGGAGCCGGTGGTGTCCTTGGTCGGCGTCGGGGTCGGGGTAGCGCGCGGCCCGCAGCAGGGAGAGCCGGGCCGTGGTGGTGGTGCCTCCGTCGGGGCGTACGGCCCGGGTGATGTCGTGTCCGTAGGTGGAGTCGTTGAGAAGGGCTGCGCCCCAGCCGGGTTCTTCCAGGTGGAGGAAGCGGTGGGCGCAGATCTCGAACTTGGCGGCGTCCCAGCTGGTGTTGGTGTGGGTGGGGCGTTTCACGTGGCCGAACGGGATCTCCGCGGTGGAGTGTTCGGCTCGCAGGTCCAGCGGGAAGGCGGCTTTGAGGATCTTCTCGCGTTCCCGCCATTCGATGTCGGTGTCGATGTCCAGCCGGCGGGAGTGGGCGGGCAGGGTCAGCAGTTGTTCGACCCGTGAGTCGCCGAAGGTGCGCACCACCCGGACGCCGGCACCCGTCGCGGTCACCGAGTCGGCTTCGAGCAGGTCGGTGCGGGTGTTGCGGTAGAACGCGTCGAGGTCCCAGGCGTCGTACTCGTTCGGGAAGTCCTGGTGGAGCTGGAGCAGGTTGGCGGCCGTGCCGGGCGGGAGGGCTTCGCGGTGGGCCCGGAGGTCGCGGGCCGAGGTGATCAGGCCGCGTTCGTCGATCTCGATCCGGATCAGGCCGTTGTCGAGGACGAAGCCCCTGCCGGACGGTGCGGGGTCGACGGGCGGGTGGGCCTGGTGGGGGCGGAGTGCGGCGCCCAGGGCCGGGATGCCGCCGCGGGTGTGCGGTGCCGCGTTGAACACGACGGTGGCGTCGCCGGGTCCGGCGAGTGCGTGTCGGGCAGCGTCGGTGAGGGTGCGCAGTTCGGCGGTGACGGCGGTGTGGGCCTGTTCGGCCTCGTGGTGGACCCAGGCGGTCGAGGAGCCGGGCAGGATGTCGTGGAACTGGTGCAGCAGGACGGTCTTCCAGAGGCGGTCGAGCGCGTCGTAGGGGTAGGCGCGGCCGGCGTGCACGGTTGCGGTGGCGCACCAGAGCTCGGCTTCGCGTAGGAGGTGCTCGTTGCGCCGGTTGCCCTGTTTCGTCTTCAGCTGGCTCGTCAGGGTGCCCCGGTGGAATTCGAGGTAGAGCTCGCCGAGCCAGACCGGCGCGTCGGGGTACTCCCGGTGGGCGCGGGTGAAGAACGCGGCGGGGTGTTCGATGGCGACCTTCGGTGAGCCTTCCAGGTCGGCCAGTCGGTCGGCGCGGGCCAGCATCTCGCGGGTGGGACCGCCACCGCCGTCGCCGTACCCGAACGGGACCAGGGAACGGTCCGCGGTGCCCTTGTCCTGGAAGGTGCTGACGGCGTGGGCGAGTTCGGCTCCGGACAGTTCGCTGTTGTAGGTGTCGGCGGGTGGGAAGTGGCTGAAGATCCGGGTGCCGTCGATGCCCTCCCACCAGAAGGTGTGGTGCGGAAACCGGTTGGTGGTGTTCCAGGAGATCTTCTGGGTCAGGAACCAGCGGATCCCGGCGAGTTTCATCAGCTGTGGCAGGGCCGCGTTGTAGCCGAAGGTGTCGGGAAGCCACATCTCGGCGGTCTCGACGCCGAATTCGTCCTGGTAGAAGCGTTTGCCGTGGACCAGTTGCCGCACCAGGGACTCGCCGCCGGTGATGTTGGTGTCCGGTTCCACCCAGAGGCTGCCGACGGGGAGGAACTGTCCGGCGGCGGCCTTCTCGCGCACCCGTGCGTAGATCCCGGGGCGGTTCTCCTTCATCCAGGCGAGCTGTTGGGCCTGGGACATGGCGAACCGGAATCCGGGGTGCTCGTCCATCAACTGGGTGACGTTGGCGAGGGTCCGGGCGACCTTCCGTTCGGCCTCGCGCAGCGGCCAGAGCCAGGCGGTGTCGATGTGCGCGTGGCCGATGGCGGAGATGCGGTGCGCGCCGGCGGTGGCGGGTGCGGCCAGGGCGGGGCGGACGGCCTCACGGGCGGCACGGGCGCCGGCGGCGGGGTTCTGCAGGTCGAGGGTGTCCAGGGCCCGGTCGGCGGCGCGCAGGAGCTGCCAGCGGCGCGGCGAGTCCAGCGGCAGGGAGCGCATCAGCTGGTCGAGGACGTCGAGGTCCTGGACCAGGTCCCACAGGTCGGTGTCGAGGACGGTCAGGTCGGCCCGCAGCAGCCGGTACAGCGGTTCGCCCGGGGGGCCGCCGCCGGTGAGCCAGGGCGGCCGTCGGCCGAGCGGTGTCGGCGCGTGGTGGAACTCGCCGAAGTGGTCGAAGGTCGGGTTGGCGGCCGCCTCGATGTGGAAGGCGACCTGTTCACCGCCGGCGGCCGGATCGGCCACCGGGATCCAGGCGTTGCGCGGGTGCAGTCCCTTGACCACGGTGCCGTCCGCCCGGTGGACCAGGCCCTCGCTGGAGAAGCCGGCGCCGGTCTTGTCGAAGCCGAGGTCGACCAGGGCCTCGACGCGCCGGCCGGCCCACTCGCGCGGTACCTGCCCGGTGACCCGGAACCAGCTGGTCGACCAGGGCGGCCCCCAGCGGTGGCCGACGGCGACCGGCCGGTACGGGGCGGCCAGCCCCACCCCGACCGGGACGGGTTCGCCCGGCGCGTCCCAGACCGCCACCGCCAGCGGCACTGCGCCGGTGTGCACGGCGGGGCGCAGGCGCTGGTCCAGGACCCGGGTGAGTCGCTGCTCGATCACGCGGCGGTTGTCGTGCACCGTTTGCTCCTTGCCGGTTCGGTGGGGGGTCCTCTGGCGTGGGCGGGGCACCGGACGGGATCTACTCCTCGGTGGGTCCGAGGTCGGCGCGGTCCGTCAGTTCCACGGTCCGGCCTGCCGCGGCGTGCAGTTCCAGCACGGTGACCTCGTTGCGGCCGGGTCGCAGCACCGGCGCCGGAACGTAGAGGGTGCGTTGCGGGCCCCGGGACCAGTAACGGCCGAGCGCGAAGCCGTTGATCCAGGCGTGTCCCTTGGTGAAGCCGCCGAGTACGAGGAAGGTGTCGGCGGGACGGTCGATCTCCACCCATCCGCGGTGGAGGGCCGGCCCGACGGGGGGCGGCGCTACGGAGGTGAACTCCAGGGCGTCCAGGTCCGGCCCCTCCAGGGGCAGGGGTCGGCTGTACCAGTCGCGCAGGACCTTCCCGTTGGCGCTGATCTCGCCGAGCAGGCCCTTGCGGTCGTGGATGCCGGGCCCGTAGTTGACCCGGCCCTGGTTCTCCACCAGGACCTCCAGCCGCGCTCCGGCCCGGGGGACGGTGAAGGCGAGGGCGTGTTCCCGGTTCTCCCGTTCCAGGACACCGACCGGCTGCCCGTCGACGAAGAACTGGGCGCGGTCGCGGGCCTGCTCCACGTGCAGCACGCACGGCCCCGGGGAGGGGAGTTCGGTCCGGTAGAGGACGAAGCCGAAGGACTGACCGAGCTGTTCCATGGTCAGCGGCCGGTCGGCGGCGACGGCCGGGCCGAGGGCGTCGGCCTGCTCCAGCAGGCTCGCGGTGTGGGTGAGGTGGACGCTGCCGGCGGCGAGTTTGGGCTGCGGACTGGGCGGCGGGGTGGCGGGGACCGGTGCGTGCCTGGCGATCACCTCGCGGAAGGCGGCGTACTTGGGGCCCGGGTCGCCGGCCTCGTCGAGGGGGGCGTCGTAGTCGTAGGAGGTGGCGGTGGGCCGGTAGGCGCCCTTGTCGTTGGCGCCGTTGGTGAAACCGAAGTTGGTGCCGCCGTGGAACATGTACAGGTTCACCGAGGCTCCGGTGGCGAGCAGCCGGTCCAGCTCGTCGGCGGCCTCGTGTGCGCTGCGGGTCACGTGGGCGGAGCCCCAGCGGTCGAACCAGCCGATCCAGAATTCGGCGCACATCAGGGGGCCTTCGGGCTGGTGGGTGCGCAGTTCGGCGAGGCCGGCCTCGGCGCGGCTGCCGAAGTTCGCGGTGCGCAGGACGCCGTCCAGGCCGCCGCGTGCCAGGTCGGCGGGTTGGTCGCTGGTGAACAGTGGGGTGTCGGCGCCGTGTCGGCGCAGCAGTGCGGCGAGTTCGGCGAGGTAGGCGGTGTCGTCGCCGTAGGCGCCGTATTCGTTCTCCAGCTGCATGGCGATGACCGGGCCGCCCTTGCCGGCCAGGTGTGGTTCGACGGCGGTGAGCAGCGCGCCGAGGTACTCGTCGACGGCGGCGAGGAAGCGCGGGTCGCGGCTGCGCAGGGCGATTCCGTCCTCGGCGAGCAGCCAGGCGGGCAGGCCGCCGCCGTCCCATTCGGCGCAGATGTAGGGGCCCGGGCGGAGCAGGACGTGGAGGTTCTCGGCGGCACAGAGGTCGAGGAAGCGGGGCAGGTCGAGACCCGCGTCCAGACGGAACTCGCCGCGCCGGGGCGCGTGCAGGTTCCAGGGGACGTAGGTCTCGACCGTGTTCAGTCCCATCAGGCGTGCCTTGCGGAGCCGGTCGGCCCACTGCTCGGGGTGGACACGGAAGTAGTGCAGTCCGCCCGAGATGATGCGGAACGGTCGGTTGTCGAGACGGAATCCGTCTGCGGCGATCTCCAGGGGCATGGCCTGGCTCTCCTCAGGTGACGGCGGGGTGGCGGTGCGTCAGGCGAGCGGTCGGCAGAGCAGGGCGTCGGGCACGCCGTACTCGTTGTAGCGCCAGGTGTCGGCGACGCCGGCGATGTACTCGTTGTCGGCGCACTGGCCCTTGTAGTAGCCGGGCGCCCAGTCGCTCGCGGTGGAGCCGGCGCCGGCGGGGCGGTTGTCGCCGTGGTCGAACCACACGACGCGGCCGGTGGTGGGCAGGGTGGCGGCGGAGGGGGCGCACAGCAGGGCGGTCATCGAGTTCGTCCGCTCGCTGTAGCCGATCGCGTAGTACTGGTCGGGGCACTGGAGTTTGTCGTAGCCCGGCGCCCAGTCGCCCTGTGCGGTGTTCGTCCAGCCGGTGACGGTGACGTAGGCGCCGGCTCTGGCGGGGGGCTGGGCGCTGTCGGTGCACAGGCCGCGGCCGTCGCTGCGGCCGAGGGCGATCAGGCGCTGGGTGTCGGGGCAGACGCCCTTGCGGCTGCCGACGCTCCAGTCGGGCCGGCTGAGCATCCGGGCGGAGGTGATCTGGTCGCCGAAGTCGAGGTCGAGCATGTTCCAGCGCGGGGTGGGTGCGACGGGGCCGGTGAGGCCGGGCGCGTTGACGAGCTTGTTCCAGTCGGCGGCGCGCCAGTCGCCGGGGTCCTGCAGGCCGGTCCGGGTGCCGGTCGCGGTGTAGGAGAGCAGGGCCCAGCTGTCCTGCGGCTTGCCGGTGGCGTCGGCCCAGCCGACCAGGGGCCAGACGGCGAAGTCGGTGTCGTTCTTCACCAGGATGTCGGTGAAGGCGGTCCACCAGGCCTTCTCCTTGGTGTCGGTCTCGTCGCGGCCGGCGGCGCCGAACTCGCTGATCCACACGGGCGCGGTGAAGTGCTGGCCGGACTTGGTGACGAACAGGGCTTCCTGGTCGACGACCCGGGCGAGCTGGTCGGGGGTGAGGTCCTGGTAGCGCGGGTCGTGGGTGACGCCGGGGCCGCTGGTGGCGCCGGTGTTGGCGGGGCCGGTGTAGGCGTAGAAGTGCGCGGCGTAGACGAGTTTGTCGGACCTGATCAGGGTGTTGGAGAGGTTGGCGACGGGGGTGAGCATCGGGCGGCCGTGGGGGGTGATGTCGGTCGGGATGCCCTGCCAGTTGATGCCCTCCATGACGACGAGCATGTCCGGGTCGGCCTGGAGGATGCGGTTGCCGGCCTCCTCGAAGGCGGCGTACTCGTCGTGGCTGTCGCCCCGGCCCCAGTTGGGGTCGTCCCAGACGTCCCGGCGGACCTCGTTGCGCAGGTCGGCGCCGACCACGCGCTTGTCGTCCTTGTAGCGGTTGACCAGGAACAGCCAGTCGGCTTCCCACTGCTGCGTGCTCTGGCCGCTGTTCCAGCGCTCGTTGCCGTCCAGGCCGCAGCAGAACCGGTAGCTGGTGGTGTGGTTGTTGAGGATCACCGCGAAGCCGTCGGCGGTCAGCGCGGCAACGGCGGCGTCGTACACCTGGAGCGGGGTCAGGCCCTTGAGCTGGGGGTTGGCCGCGACGGCCGCGTCCGGTACGGGGGTGGTGTCGTGGATCATCGCATCGGCGAACGGCAGCCGGACGGCGTTGAGGCCCAGACCGTGGAAGCCGGTGAGGATCTCGCCGAGCGGGACCCGGTCCAGGCCGAGCGGGATGTTGTACGACACCTGGCCGGCCTGGTTGTTCGCCGGGTCGGTGGTGGAACCGCTGCCCTGCCAGGTGCCCTGCGCGCCGGCCCAGTTGCCGGCCTTCAGCTTGAACCGGTTGCCGCCGGCGTCGACGATGTAGCGGCCGCGGGTGCTGAGCGGTCCGGTCCAGGACGCCGCGAGCTGGGGACCCGTCAGCGGGGTGGGCGCCGCGGTGGCGGCGGGCGAGGCGGCCGGCGAGGCCGTGGGCAGGGCGGCGGCGGGGCCGCCGGCGGCCAGGAGGCTCGCCGCGGCCATCACCAGGGGCAGCACGAGGGGCAGGGCGCGGCGGGCGGTTGCCCGGCCGGGGCCGGTTCGGTCGGCTCTCACGCGTGTTCTCCTTCGGGTGGGCAGGAGCGGGCGGGTCACGGGTCAGCCCTTGAGACCGGTGGTGGCGATGCCCTCGACGATGTGGCGCTGGGCCACCAGGAACATCGCGACCAGAGGAGCGATGGTCACCACGGCGCCGGCGAAGAGCCCGGGCAGGTTGATCGTCTGCGAGGTGAGGAACGTCGACAGCGCGATCTGGGCCGTCCAGGAGGACGGGTCCTGTCCGATGACCAGTGGCCACAGGAAGGCGTTCCAGCTGTCGATGAAGGCGAGCGCGCCGAGCGAGGCGAGCATCGCCCCGGAGCTCGGCAGCGCGATCCGGCGGTAGAGGCCGAGCCAGCCGAGGCCGTCCAGCCGGCCGGCCTCCTCGATCTCGGTGGGGAACTGCAGGTAGAAGTTGCGGAACAGCAGCACCGCGAACGGGTTGAACAGCCCCGGCGCGATCAGCCCCCACAGGGTGTTCACCCCACCCATCGAGCCGACCACCACGAAGGTCGGCACGAAGGTCGCCGAGCCGGGGATCATCAGGGTGGCGACCACCAGGCCGAGCAGGAACCGGCGTCCGGGCACCGGAATCCGCGCGAGCGCATAGCCGGCGGCGGAGGCCAGCAGCGTCGACACCGGCGCGGTGATTCCCGCGATCAGCAGCGAGTTGCCCAGCGCCTGGGCCATGTGGACGGTCGGGTCGCTGAACAGCGCGCCGAAGTTCTCCCAGTGCGCCTGCGCCGGCCACCAGGTCCAGTGCGGGGAGGTCAGGCTCCGGCTGTCCATCAGCGAGTTGCGCAGCATCAGGTAGAACGGGAGCAGGAACAGCACGGTGAGCAGGCCCACGAGCACGGCCCGCAGGACCGGCCGCACGTGTCGCAGGACGGTGTCCATGGCACTCACCCCTCGGCCTTGCCGAAGCCGGTGACCCGGCCCTGCACGAGCGTCACGCCGACGATCAGCGCGGTCAGCAGGAACGCCCCGGCCGAGCCGATCCCGTAGTTCTGGTCGCCCATCGCCGTGGTGTAGAGGTGGACCAGCGGGGTGCGGACGGGCACCGAGCCCATGCCGGACAGTCCGCTGCTGAACAGGTTGTAGAACTCGTCGAAGGCCTGGAACGCGGCGATGAACTGCAGCATCAGCACGGCCACCGAGGTGTTGCGCAGCATCGGCAGGGTGATCCGGCGCAGCAGCCGCAGCCCGGTCGCGCCGTCCAGCGCGGCGGCCTCGTGGACGTCCCGCGGGATGGCCTGCAGGCCGGCCAGGAAGAGCACCATGTAGAAGCCGACCTGGAGCCAGAGCCGCAGCGTGACCAGGACCACCCAGTACAGCGGCGGCGAGGTGGTCTGCAGCCAGGGCACGGGCTCCATGCCGAACCAGCCGCCGACGGTGTTGGCGATGCCCGCGGGCAGGGAGTTGAACAGGCACATCTTCCACAGCAGCGCACCGGCGACGTAGGAGACGGCGGCGGGGATGAGGAAGGCGGTGCGCACCAGGGCCCGGCCGCGGCGGATCCGGTGCACCAGCAGCGCGAGCCCGAGGGAGGCGGCGAAGGTGGTGGGGACGATGAAGACGGTGAACAGCAGGATCTGGGTGAGCGAGTCGCGGAACGCCTGGTCGCCCAGCAGGGTGCGGTAGTTGGCCAGTCCGACCCAGTGGCCGAGTCCGATGGTGCCGCGGGCGTCGCTGAGGCTGAGCAGGAAGCTCCAGCCGATCGCGACGTACTTGAACACGCCCAGCCCGATCAGCACGGGTGCGGTGAGCAGCGCGAACGCGCCCCAGGTGGCCGCGGTCGGGCGGCTCCGGCGGGCCGCCGCGCGGCGTCGGGCGCGGCCGGGGCGCAGCGTGGTGTCCGGTGCGGAGGTCATGGTCAGCCGCGCTGCTTGTCGATCTCGCTCTGGGCCTGCCCGGCTGCGTCCCTGAGCAAGGCGGCCACCTCGCCCTGCCCGTTGAGGGCCTTGGTGGCGGCGGCGGTGAACGCGGTGGCGACCGCGGCGTTCCAGGTGCCGGGGTTGCGGCGGCCGTAGGCGGCGGCCAGCTCGACGGTCTGCTTGGCGGCGCCCTGGGAGAGTTTGTCGGCGCTCGCGGCGACCGACGTGCGCGGCGGGATGTGGAAACCGTACGCCTCCGCGAAGTCCTTCTGCAGGTCGGTCTGCTGGATCCACAGCCACTGGACGTACTTCTTGGCGGCCTCCACGTGCTTGCCCTTGGCGTTGACGCAGGCGGTCCAGCCGCCGACGCGCAGCACAGGGCTGCCGCCGGGCTTGAACGCGGGCCAGGGCAGCACCCCGAAGTCGTCCCCGAGGGCGGCCTGGATGGCCGGCATCGCCCACAGGCCACACCACTGCATCGGGACCACGCCCTGGACCAGGGCGGAGGGGTCCCACCAGTCGGTGGTGAAGCCGAGCAGTAGGGACTTGTCGTCGTGCAGGCGCTTGAGTCCGGTCACCGCCTCGACGGCCTGCGGAGAGTCGAACGCCGCCTTGCCGTCGCCGGTCACCAGTTCGCCGCCGTTGGAGAGGATGGCGAGGATCGGGCTGTCGCCGACCCCGTCGTTGCCGAGGAACAGGCCCTTGTTGCCACCGGTGCTCAGCGCCTTGGCGGCGCCGGCCAGGGCGTCGAAGCTGTCGGGCGCGGTGAGGCCGGCCTTGGCCAGCGCGCTCTTGCGGTAGTAGAGCATCATCACGTCGTCGAGCATCTTGACGCCGTAGACCTTGCCGCCGACCGTCTCCTGGTCCAGGTTGCCCTGGTTGAAGTCCGCCCGGGTGTCCCCGTAGAGGTCGTCGAGGGCGGCGATCTGGCCGCGGACGGCGTAGCTGGCCGCGAAGTCGGCGATTTCGAAGGCGTCGGGGGCGGCGTCGGTCAGCAGGGTCGCGTTCAGCTTGCCGCTGTAGTCGCCGGGGACCCAGGTGATCTTCACCGCGATGTCGGGGTTGGCCTTGGTGAACGCGGCGGCGTAGCGGGTGGCGGCCTGCTGGGTGCCGCTCTCGCCGTAGGCGTGGTACCAGACGTTCAGGGTGGTGGCCGCGCCGGAGGCGCTGCCACCTGTCGGGTCGGTGCTGCAGGCGACGGCGGCGCCGGCGACGAAGAGCAGGGAGCCGCCGAGGAATCCCCGTCGGCTGAGCTGCGGTGTGGCTGCACTCATGGCGCATCCTCCTGGGTGGGGGGAGGGTGGATGGTTCCGGTCCGGCCGGTGCGCGCGTTCGGTGCCGGCTGCCGGGAACGGAGCGGGGCTGGTGGTCCGTCATCGGGCTGTGGTGGTGCGGCTCTCGTGGTGCGGCTGTGCGATGGGCCGTCCGGCGGGCGGCCGGCCCGGTTCCGGCGGTCGGACCCGGTGGGGTCGGCGGCCGGCGGAGCGTCAGGGCAGGAGGGCCTGGATGCCCACGACGGCGGCGCCGCGGGCCCATTCCTCCCAGGGGAGCGGGCGGAGGATCAGTGGGCACTGGGCGGCCGCGCCGAAGCAGCGCGCGGCGTAGGAGTCCCTGATGTGTGTGTCGAAGAGGTCGTAGGTGTCGAGGCCTTCACCGGTGACCACGACCCGTTCGGGGCCGATCAGGCTGACCAGTGTGGCGATGCCGACGCCGATCGCCCGCCCGGCCCGGGCGAAGGCGTCCCGCGCGACGGGATCGCCGGTGCGGGCCGCCTCCACGGCGGCGTCGAAGTCCAGGTCGGGTCGGGTGCTGGCGCGGCGGACGGCGCCCAGGACCGCGTCGGTGGAGGCGATCGCCTCGACGCAGCCGACGGATCCGCAGTGGCAGCGCGGCCCGTTCGGGTCGACGCTGATGTGCCCCAGCTCGCCGGCCACCCCGTGTGCGCCGGCGATCAGTTGGCCGTTGACGACGAGTCCGGAGCCGATGCCCGCGCCGATGGTGACCAGCGCGAAGTACTCGGTGCCGATGCCCTCACCGAACCAGTGTTCGGCAGCGGTGAGGGCTTTGACGTCGTTCTCCACCATGACCGTCAGGCCGGTCGACGCAGCCGCCAGTTCGGCCAGCGGCACGTCGCGCCACCCGGGGAGTACGGAGTACCGGACTCGGCCTGCGGCGCGGTCCACGTCCCCGGAGACCGCGATCCCGAGGTGCCGGGTGCGCGGGCGGTAGGCCGGGTCGGCGTCGAGCAGTTCGGCGACCAGATCGGTGAGCAGCGCACACACGGCCTCGGGGCCGCGGTCGCCGAGCGGGCGGCTCAGGGTGGTCCGGACCTGGGCGCGCAGGTCGCAGACGGCGCCGTACAGGGTGTCCGCGCTGATCTTGACGCCGACGAAGAACTCCCGGTCGGGGCTGACCGCGAGCGGGTTGACCGGGCGGCCGGCGCCCGGTGCGGTGCGCTCCGGGGGCAGTTCGTACAGGTAGCCGTCCTCGACCAGCGGCTTGGCGGCCTTGGTGACCGCGGTCGAGGACAGGCCGGTACGCCGGGCCAGCTCGACCCGGCTGAGCGGCCCTTCGGCCAACAGCAGGGCGAGGACGGCCGTTTCGGCCGGCGCGGAAACCAGCGGACGTGATGGATTCGGGAACACGGCGGCAACCTAGCGCCGAATAAATAACTTCGTCCAGTATTGATTTCGGTCACCGGGCGGCCCTACGCTCGGCCCCGCTTCCGTCCCCGACGCACCGCCGGGTACCGGGCACCGCCCTGCACGTCCGGGGACGGCTCCCGCCCCGGCACGCCCGCCGGGGTCGGCGGCGCGCACCCGCTCCGCGTCCCGACTACGCACCCCTGGGGACCTTCCGTGCCTGCCGTGCTCCCGCCCGTCTCCTTCGACCCGGCCCGCGGTGTCGCCGAACTCCGCACGCCGAACAGCCTCTACGCCCTGCGCGTCGACGCCGACGGCAGCCCCCGGCACCTGTACTGGGGCCCGCCGCTCGACCGTGCGGCCCTCGACACCCTGCCCGCGCCGCACTCCCCGGCCCGCAGCAGCTTCGAGGCCGAGGCCGCCGCCGACGAACTCGCCCCGCAGAGCGGCGCCCGCTTCGGCCCCGCCGGCCTCCAGGTCCGGTTCGCCGACGGCACCCGCGGCGCCCAGTGGCGCCCGGCCGAGCACCGGATCACGGACGGCGAACTTCGGATCCTCCTGACGGACCGCCACTTCCCGCTCGCCGCCGAGCTCTGCTACCGCGTCCGCCCGGACAGCGACGTCATCGAACGCTGGACCGAGCTCCGGCACACCGGCGGCCCCGATGACGGGCCGATCACCGTGGACCGGCTGGACTCCGCGTCCTGGACCCTCCCCCCGCTGTCCGACTACCGGATCAGCCACCTGGTCGGCGGCTGGAACAGCGAGTTCCAGCTCCTGCGCGACCGCCTGCCGGTCACCGAGACCGTCCTCACCAGCCGCCGCGGCCTCACCGGCCACCACGCCGGCCCCTGGCTCGCCCTCGACGACGGCAGCGCGACCGAGGAGCACGGCGAAGTCTGGAGCACCACCCTGGCCTGGAGCGGGAGTTGGCGCATCACCGTGCACCGCGACCCGGTCGGCCGGACCACCTGGACCGGCGGCTTCGGCCACGAGGGCCTCAGCTGGACACTGCACCCCGGCGAACAACTGACCACGCCCGTCTTCGCCGGACTCCACACCTCCCACGGCTTCGGCGCCGCCAGCCGCGCCTGGCACGACCACGTGCGCGCCCACGTGCTGCCCGACGCCGAGCACGACCGGCCCGTCGTCTACAACTCCTGGGAGGCCACCCACTTCGACGTCGACCACCGCGGGCAGCTCCGCCTGGCCCGACGCGCCGCCGCTCTCGGCGCCGAACTCTTCGTCCTCGACGACGGATGGTTCGGCGCCCGCCGCCATGACCGCGCCGGCCTCGGCGACTGGACACCCCACCCGGGCGCCTTCCCCGACGGCCTGCGCCCGCTCGCCGACGAGGTGCACCGCCTGGGCATGGCCTTCGGGCTCTGGGTCGAACCGGAGATGGTCAACCGCGACAGCGACCTGTACCGCGCCCACCCCGACTGGGTGGTCCACTCCCCCACCCGCACCGCCACCGAGCTGCGCCACCAACTGGTGCTGAACTTCGCCCGCCCCGAGGTCGAGGCCTGGGCGCTGCGCACGCTGGACCGGCTGGTCCGGGACAACGGCGTCGACTGGCTCAAATGGGACGCCAACCGGGCCTTCACCGAGGCCGCCTGGCCCGGGCGGCCCGACCCCGACCGGCTCTGGATCGACCACACCCGCGCCGTCTACCGGATCATGGACCGGCTGCGCGCCGACCACCCGCACCTGCGGATCGAGGCCTGCGCCGGCGGCGGTGGCCGCGTCGACCTCGGTATCCTGGCCCGCACCGACCAGGCCTGGACCTCCGACAACACCGACCCCGTCGACCGGATCGCCATCCAGCACGGTTACAGCCAGCTCTTCCCCGCCGCAACCATGGCCGCGTGGATCACCGACAGCCCGAACGGCGCCACCGGCCGCGCCACCCCGCTGCGCTTCCGCGCCCACGTCGCGATGGCCGGCGTCCTCGGCCTCGGCGGCGACCTGACCGCCTGGACCGAGGACGAACTCGCCGAGGCCGCCGACCTGGTCGCCCGCTACAAGCGGATCCGGCCCCTGGTGCAGCGCGGCCGGCAGTACCGGCTGTCCGCCCCGGACGGCGTCACCGCCGTCCACTACGCCGCCGCGGACGGAACCGAGCACGCCGTCCTCGTCTGGCGCCCCGCCACCCGGTTCGGCCACCAGCCCCCCGCGCTCCGCCTGCCCGCACTCGACGCACACGCCCACTACCTCGACGCCGACACCGGCCGGCGGTACAGCGGCGCCGTCCTGCGCCACCGCGGCATCGACCTCGACCTGCCCGCCGGCGACTGTGCGAGCCGGCTCATCCACCTGCGCCGCCACCACCCCTGACACCGCCCCGTACCGCCCACCGACCCGAGGAGCCCACCCGCCGTGCATCGCACCGCCCCGGGAGCGGTACCGGAAGCGCCCGCTGCGCCCCGCAGGCGTACGACGCCGGCCCGAAGTTATCCAGACAAGTTCTACCGGTGTTCTTCCGCCGGACAGCGGCGGCCGGTACCTATGTCCCCGCTCATGGTGAACGGCCATGGCACCCACCCTCACCAACGGACGAGGTACCCCCCATGCGACTGCGCTGGAACCCCCTCGGCGGACTGCTCGCCGCCCTTCCCCTCCTCGGCGCGCTGGTCGTCGCCGCTCCCACCTCCGCCGGTGCGGCGGGCAGCAGCGGCAACCTGATCGTCAACGGCGACGCGGAGGCCGGTGGTTACTGCACCAACGACTGGAGCGCCGCCGGTACCGTCCCCGGCTGGACGGTCCAGGCCGGCGGCGTCGACGTCATGTGCCACTCGGCGGGCTCCTTCGGCCTGCCGGGCGACGGCCGGACCCCCGGCAAGGCCTTCTTCGGCCCCGGCAACTTCGGGGACGGCTCGATGTCCCAGACCGTCGACGTCTCCTCGGCGGCCACCGCCATCGACGGCGGCGGAGTGCACTTCAACCTCTCCGGCTGGCTGGGTGGTTGGACCACCTACGGCGGTTACGCCGCGGTCGGCCTGCACTTCCGGGACATCAGCGGCCGCCCGCTCGGCGCGACCGCCAAGCTGCCGACCGTCTCCGCCACCGACCGGGG
This sequence comes from Kitasatospora sp. NPDC057542, assembly GCF_042801945.1. Taxonomy (NCBI): domain Bacteria; kingdom Bacillati; phylum Actinomycetota; class Actinomycetes; order Kitasatosporales; family Streptomycetaceae; genus Kitasatospora; species Kitasatospora sp. NPDC057542. The sequence goes on along the minus strand of NZ_JBHVFE010000180.1, from coordinate 1,409 downwards.
CCTGGGCACCAGGTTCCTCTCCCGCAACGCCACCGGAGCCGTCCCGTCCGGCACCCGGTCGATCCAGGTCGAGGTGCAGTTCCTCTCCACCACGAACGAGACCGGCTACCTGGACAACCTCTCCCTCACCCTCGACACCCCGGTCGTCGCGCCCGCGCCGCTGACCCCGCCCCCGTCCGCCGTGCCGGGCTACGACCACGTGTTCATGGTCATGATGGAGAACACGGACTACTCCCAGATCATGAACGACCCGACGGACACCCCGTACATCCACAGCCTGATGTCCCAGGGCGCCACCCTCACCGACTCCCACGGCGTCTACCACCCGAGCGACGAGAACTACCTCGCCATCGCCGGCGGTGACACCTACACCAAGGGCGCCACCTACTGGCCGAACATCAACTCCCCCCAGCGCAACCTCGGCGACACCATCGAGGACGCCGGCAAGACCTGGAAGGCCTACGAGCAGGGCATGGGCACACCCTGCAACACCAACAAGAACTACGACAGCTACTACATGCCCGACGACGCACCGTTCATCAACTACACCGACATCAGCGGCAATCCGGCCCGCTGCGCGGCGCGCCTCTTCGACACCTCGCAGCTGACCACCGACCTGAAGTCCGCGGCCACCACACCGAACTTCTCCTGGATCGCCGCCGACGACTACTACGACGGCGAGGCCTCCGGCAACGGCAGCGCCACCAGCCTGAAGACCCAGGACGGCTGGCTGCAGCAGACCCTCGCCCCCGTGCTGTCCTCCCCGGCCTGGACCCAGCAGCGCTCGCTCCTCATCCTGACCTGGGACGAGAGCCAGAACGAGGGCTACAACCACCTCGCCACCGTCGTCGTGGGCTCCCAGGGCACCGTCCCGGCCGGCACCAGCAGCCCGCTGCACTACGACCACTACAGTGTCGGCCGCACCATCGAGTCCGCCCTCGGCCTGCCCGGGCTGACCGGCAACGACACCTACGCCACACCGCTCAACGCCGCCTTCGCCCCCTCCGCGGCGACCGGCCCGACGCTGACCGGCGACCTCGACGCGGTGGCCAACGGCGGCAACGTCACCCTCCGCTACGCCCTGCCGAACGCCTCCCAGGCCGGCGCCAGGAACTGGGTCGGCATCTACCCGACGGGCGTCACCCCCGGCTCCCGCGCCGCGCTGACCTGGTCCTACACGCCCGACCAGAGCGGCGCCGTCACCTTCTCCACCGGCAAGCTGAACGGCGCCGGCAGCTACGACGCCTACTACCTGGCCAACGACGGCTACTCGGTGCTGGCCGGCCCGTTCCGGCTGACCGTCGGCTGATTCCCCCCTGGCACCGGCCGGACCGGGCAGTTGCGCACCGCCACTGAGCCGGGCGCCGGCCGAGAGGCCGAGGCAGGAGGGCGGGCCGGCGGCCCGCCCG
>NZ_JBHVFE010000179.1:0-16023 GCF_042801945.1 Kitasatospora sp. NPDC057542 | reverse complement strand
CCCCCGGGAGGCGTTCGCTCCCCGGGGGCCGTCGCCGTGTTCGGGCGTCCGTACGGCTGCGCGTCCGGTCAGACGTAGCGCTCCAGGATGGACGATTCGGCAAGGCGGGACAGGCCCTCGCGGACCGAGCGGGCACGGGTCTCACCGACGCCCTCGACGGTCTGCAGGTCGTCGATGCTCGCGGCGAGCAGCTTCTGGAGGCCGCCGAAGTGCTCGACCAGGCGCTCTATGACCGTGTTGGGCAGGCGCGGGATCTTCGCCAGCAGGCGGTAGCCGCGCGGCGAGACGGCGGCGTCCAGCGACTCCGGCGAGCCCGAGTAGCCGAGCGCCTTGGCGACGGTCTGGAGGTCCAGCAGCTCGGCGTGGGTGAGCGCCTCCAGGTCGGCCAGCACCTCGGTGACCGTCCGGCCCTTCTTGGCCGCCCGCTCCGGGAAGTAGTCCCGGGCGACCAGCTCGCGCTCCGGCTCCACGCCCGCGATCAGCTCGTCCAGCTGGAGCGAGAGCAGCCGGCCGTCGATGCCGAGCTCCAGCACGTAGCCGGCGATCTCGGTGGCGATCAGCCGGACCATCTCCAGGCGCTGGGCCACGGCGGTGACGTCCCGGACCGTCACCAGGTCCTCGATCTCCAGCGCGGAGAGCGTGCCGGCCACCTCGTCCAGGCGCAGCTTGTAGCGCTCCAGGGTGGCCAGCGCCTGGTTGGCGCGGGACAGGACGGTGGTGGAGTCCTCCAGCACCCGGCGGGTGCCGTTGACGTACATCGCGATCAGCCGCATCGAGTGCGAGACCGCGACCACCGGGTAGCCGGTCTGCCGGTTGACCCGCTCGGCGGTGCGGTGGCGGGTACCGGTCTCGTCGGTGGGGATGGTCGAGTCCGGCATCAGGTGCACGCCGGCCCGGACGATCTTGGTGATGTCCTTGTCGAGCACCACCGCGCCGTCGAGCTTGCACAGCTCGCGCAGCCGGGTGGCGCTGAACTCGACGTCCAGGACGAAGCCGCCGGTGCACACGGACTCGACGGTCTTGTCGAAGCCCAGCACGATCAGACCGCCGGTGTTGGCCCGCAGGACCCGCTCCAGGCCGTCACGAAGCGCGGTACCGGGCGCGATGGCGGTGAGGGAGGCCCGCAGCAGGGCCTCCTCGCGGGAGGCCTTGTCCGCCCCCCGGTCGCTGGCTGCCACGTGACTCCTCCGGTCGACCCCGTGCCTCGCGCCGTGCGCCGGTCCGCGGTCTGTTGCTCTGTCGCTCAGTACCGCTCGGTACTGCCTTCTGGCCAATGAGACTGGAGAAAGTCTAACTGCGTGTGGCTTCGGCAGGGCTTGGGTCAGCGCAGTTCGTCGGAGTCGAGCGGCTCCCAGCCGTCCATCAGCTCCTCGGGGTACGCCGCCGGGCGGTCCGCGGCCCGGGCGGAGCGCGGGGCCGGCGGCGCCGACGGTGCCTCACCGCGGGGCTCGGTGCGCGGCTTGGCGGCGGAGCGGCGGCGGCCCGGGATGGCCCGCAGCGCCTCGCCGATGTCGGCCACCTCGACCACCTTCATGCCCGGCGGCACCTTGCCCGGGTCCGGCGGGACCAGGGCGTGGGTGAAGCCCAGCCGGTGCGCCTCGGCGAGCCGCCGCTGCACACCCGTCACCCGCCGCACCTCGCCCGCCAGGCCGACCTCGCCGATCGCCACCAGGTTGCTGGGCAGCGGGGTGTCGGTGGAGGAGCTGGCCACCGCGAGCGCCACCGCGAGGTCGGCGGAGGGCTCGGTCAGCTTCACCCCGCCGACCGTCGCGGTGTAGATGTCCTGCTTGCCGAGCTTCACCCCGCCGTGCCGCTCGACCACGGCCAGGATCATCGCGATCCGGGGGGACTCCAGACCCGAGGTGGTGCGGCGCGGGGAGGGGATCTGCGAATCCACCATCAGCGCCTGCACCTCGGCCACCAGCGGGCGCTTGCCCTCCAGGGTGACGGTGAGGCAGGTGCCCGGGACGGGCTTGTCACGCCTGGTCAGGAAGAGGCCGGACGGGTCGGCCAGGCCGACGATGCCCTCGTCGTGCAGCTCGAAGCAGCCCACCTCGTCGGTGGCGCCGTAGCGGTTCTTGACCCCTCGGATGAGCCGCAGCCGGGCGTGCCGGTCCCCCTCGAAGCTCAACACCACGTCCACCAGGTGCTCCAGCAGCCGCGGGCCGGCGATCTGGCCGTCCTTGGTGACGTGGCCGACCAGCAGGGTGGCCATGCCGCGCTCCTTGGACGCCCGGATCAGCGCGCTCGCCACCTCCCGGACCTGGGCCGGGCCGCCGGGGGCGCCGTCCAGCTCGGCGGAGGCGATGGTCTGCACCGAGTCCAGGATCAGCAGGCCGGGGTTGACCGCCTCGATGTGCCCGAGCACCGCGCCGAGGTCGGACTCGGCGGCGAGGTAGAGGTGTTCCGAGAGGGCGTTGATCCGGTCCGCGCGCAGCCGGACCTGGCCGGCCGACTCCTCGCCGGTGACGTAGAGCGTGCGGTGCTGCGCGGTGGCCGCCTTGGCGGCGACGTCCAGCAGCAGGGTGGACTTGCCGACGCCGGGCTCGCCGGCCAGCAGCACCACCGCGCCGGGCACCAGGCCTCCGCCGAGCACCCGGTCCAGCTCCGGCACGCCCGTCGAGCGGGCCGTCGCGACCTGGCCGTCCACCTGGGCGATCGGGCGGGCGGGCGCGCTGACCGGACCGGCGGCCGTGGTGCGGATCGGCACCGCGCCGTACTCCTCGACCGTGCCCCAGGCGTTGCACTCCGGGCAGCGGCCGACCCACTTGGGCAGCTGGTTGCCGCACTCGGTGCAGCGGTACGCCGGGCGGGGCTTGGCGGTGGTCTTGGAACGCGGAGGCATGCGGCCCACCGTAGCGCCTGGGTGTGACAACGACGGCCCGCCCGCGGGCTCGCCCCGCGTCCACACAGATGGGCGATGTTGTTACCCGAAAGAAGTACATACGCGGCGAACGGCCGGGGTCAGCCGTGCACGGTCTCTACCGTCGGACGGGTGACAACGAGAACTGTTGGGCCGACCGGGGCGGGCAGGCCGGGTGAACCGACCGGGCCCGGTGAACCGAACGGGCCGGCCGGACCGAAGGCCGCCGCCGCGCTCGTGGCGTACGACCGGCAGGTGGACGGCCTGTTCACCTACTGCCTCTCGGTGCTCTGCGAGCACGACGCGGCCGCCGACGCCCTGGGCGAGGTCCGCGAGCTGGCGCGGCGGCACGGCGCCCGGCTGGCCGAGCCCGGGCTGCTGCGCGCCTGGCTGTTCTCACTGGCCCGGTACTGCTGCCTGCGCCGGCTCGCGGGCGGCGGCCACGGCGTGACCGGTACCGGGGACGGGCGGACGCCCGGGGCCGAGCCGGGCGAGGCCGAGGCGGCCCGGCGGCGGCGCGAGCTGTCCTCGCTCGCCTGGCCGGAGGCGGCCGGCACCGACCCGGAGCAGCGCGAGGCGCTGGAGCTGTCCGTCCGGCACCGGCTGACCCCGCTGGAGGTCGCGGCGGTGCTGGACCTGCCGTTCGAGCGGACCCGCGCACTGCTGGCCGGGGCCGAGGCCGAAGTGGCCCGGACCAGGGCGGCGCTGCTGGTGCTCGGCGTGGGCAGCTGTCCGGAGCTGGACCGGCTCGGCGGGGCCGGGACGGAGTCCTGGCGGGACTGGGTGCTCGGCCCGGCGCTGCGGCGGGAGCTGGTGCAGCACGTGGTGGACTGCCCGACCTGCCGGGGGACGGCGGAGCGGGTGGCCGCGAGCGAGGCGGCGGGGGGTGCGGCGGGGCTGTCGGGGCTGGCGCTGCTGCGGGCTCCGGTGGGCCTTCCCGGGGGCGCCGCGGTCACCGGCGTGGCGGCTGCTCCGGTGGCGACTGCTCGGGTGGTGGCTACTCGGGCGGTGGCTGCTCGGGTGGTGGAACCGGGGCTGCGGTTCGACCAGGGCGGCTTCCCCCGGCACCGGGCGCCGGATGCGGGGCGCGGGCTGGCGGTGCGCCGACGGGTGGTCACCACCGGGGTGCTCGCGGCCGTACTGGCGGCGCCGGTGATCGCGCTCTGGGCCGGGCACCGGGGCGGTGGCGGGTCGAGGCCGGCTGCCTCAGTGTCGGCGGTACGGGTGGACGAGGCCGGAACGCCGACCGGGCAGCGGCCGCGGCCCGCAGTGGACGGCCCGGCGGGGCCGGGTGCGCCCGGTCTGCCCGGGATGGAACTCGCGGGGGCCGCGACCGGGATGGTTGCGGACGGTGCCGGTGTGGGCGGCGCCGGTGTAGGCGATGCAGAAACGTTGCTTCCGGGTTTTCCACGACTCACCTTCGAGGGCGCGGTGATCCCGGTCCCGGCCCACGGCGCAACCCCGCTCAGCAGCCCGACCCTGGTCGCCGCACCGGCCCCGGCGGTCGACCGCGCCTCCGCAACGGGCACGGGCGAACCGGCCCCTGCCGGACTGCTCACCGTCGAGGCCGGCGAGTACGGCAGTCGGACCGTCCTCACCCTCACCAACTCCGGTACCACGGAAATCCGTTGGCGCGCAGTGGCGGACGCCGGCTGGCTCCGGCTCAGCCGCGACTCCGGCACCCTGGCGCCCGGTCAGCGGATCACCGTGATCGTCACGGTGGACGAGGACCAGGCACCGGCCATGCACTGGACCGCCCGGATCGCGCTGCCGCCCTCGCAGGCGGTGGTCACCCTGGAGGGCGGTCCGCACAACCGCGGCGGGTCCGCCTCCTCCCCGGCCGAGCCGTCGCCGTCATCGTCGCCGTCATCGGCGTCGCCCTCCACGCCGGTACCGACCGGTTCCGCCACCGCCTCGCCCACGGCGGCACCGACCGCGTCCGGCTCGCCCACGTCGTCCCCGTCGCCGTCCGGCCCGCCGGCGGGCTCCCCGCCCCCCTCGGGCACGGCCACCACGGCGCCGCCCGGCTCGGACACCTCGCCGCATCCGACGGGCACGGCAACGGCCTCCCCGTCGAGGCGGTAACAGCGGGTGCAACGCGCCGGACGTGGTCGGCGGTGCACAGGAAGTCGGCCGGGCCGACTTCTCGTGCACAGCGGGCCGGGCGCCGAAGATAGGTAGACCGGTCTGCATAATCCTGCCTGCGACCTCCAGGCGAGAGAACGCGCGGAAAGCCGGCCCGGCCGACTTCTCGCGCACAGCAGGCTCAGGAATCGACCGACTATGTAGACCGACCGCCATATTCCCAGCGGAGAGCCGACCAGAAGTCGACCCGGCCGACTTCTCGCGCACAACGGGCCGGGCGCCCAAGATAGGTAGACCGGTCTGCATAATCCTGCCTGCGACCTCCAGGCGAGAAGACGCGCGGAAAGCCGGCCCGACCGACTTCTCGCGCACAGCAGGCTCAGGAATCGACCGACTATGTAGACCGACCGCCATATTCCCAGCGGAGAGCCCGACACACCAGAAGTCGACCCGGCCGACTTCTCACGCACAACGGGCCGGGCGCCCAAGATAGGTAGACCGGTCTGCATAATCCTGCCTGCGACCTCCAGGCGAGAAGACGCACGGAAAGCCGGCCCGGCCGACTTCTCGCGCACAGCAGGTCGGGCGCCGAAGGTAGGTAGACCGGTCTGCATATTCCAGTCTGCGGCCTCCAGGCGAGAAGACGCGCGGAAAGTCGGCCCGGCCGACTTCTCGCGCACAGCAGGCTCAGGCCCTGGGAGATTCCGGCCGCGAGCTCCCGGCGGGGACGTGCATGAGAAGTCGATCAGGCCGACTTCTCATGCGAGGGCGGCGGGATCCAGGGGCCCCCGTCGAGGAGCCGCGGCCGTGCTGCTGGGGCGGGCAGGGGTGTCAGACCCGGTGGATCGGCGGGATCTGGTAGCTGCCGTCCAGGACGGCGGGCCCGGGCTGGTAGATGCGGAGGATGGGCCGGAACTCGCCGGGCGGGGTGGGGAGCCAGTTGGCGGCGGCGGGCGGGTCCTCGGGCTGGTCGTGCTGGAGGGCCAGGGTGAGGGAGCCGTCCTCGCCGTGGACCAGACCGGGGGTGCGGTCGCCGATCGAGTAGCGGTCGATCGGGTTCTCCACCAGGTAGTAGTCCGGGACGGAGTACATCGTGACCGACCAGAACGCCCCGGCCGGGGGCGGCTGTTCGAAGCGCAGGGTGTAGTCGTGGACGCCGGAGAGGGGCCGGCCGTCGGAGTCGTGGTAGGTCATCGCGAACGAGGCCTCGTAGGCGTGGTTGCCCCAGAGGCCGGCCCGGGCGGCGGCGGCCCGGCTGAGGTAGGCGGCGCGGCGGTCGGGGATGCGCCACTCGGGGTCGTCCAGGGTGCCGGGGCCCAGGTGGTCGGTGTTGTAGTCGAAGAGGTGGAGCGCGCTGCGCCACTCGCCGGGCGGGTGGTCCTCCGGCGGGCGGGTGGCGTCCTCGACCCGTTCGCGGCCGGCGGCCAGGCCCTTGGCCAGCGCCAGCGTCCACTCGGGGGCGGCCGCGCGGTACGGCGAGGCGCCGTCGTCCAGCAGGCCGAGCGGGGCGAAGCGGCGCTGGTACTCGATGTCCGCGGTGGCGGGCGGGAAGGCCTGCATCCAGACCCTCAGCCGCTCGAAGAAGGCCAGCCGCTCGGGGACGTCGGCGTCCGGCTCGGGCAGTCCGGCGACCAGGCCGCCGGGTTCCAGCGGATCCAGTTCCAGGGCGGCCTGGAGGGCCCGGACCCGGGGCAGGTCGTCCGGGCCGGTGCAGGCGAAGCGGCCGACGAGGGTGCCGATGGTGGTGGGCAGCTCGACCACCCGTTCGGGGTCCGGCGGGCTGCCGTGCCAGCCGGGCGGGACGATCAGCCAGGTCTGCGAGCCGGTGCCGGTGGCCCGGCGGCCGAGGTAGGCCACGTTGTCCGTCCAGGCGTCGATCAACTGCAGCACGTAGTAGGCGTCCGCGGTGTCCGGGACGCGCAGCACCTGCGGGCCCTCGGAGAGGTCGAGCTGGGCGATCGAGTAGACCGTGTCGTTGTTGACCGAGACGAAGTCGTCGGCCGGTCCGGCCAGCCGGGTGGCGTGGCTGATGTGGTTGAACGGCGCAGCCGGCAGGGTGCCCAGGCCGCCCCGGACGAACCGCTCGACCATGGTGAGGCCGGCGACCAGCGGGTAGCCGTAGACGTACGCGTCGGCGGCCAGGGCCTCCAGATCGGGCTGGTTCATCGCGGGTCCTTCGTCCGGGGCGGGCAGCCGGTCGGCGGAGTGCTCGGCGTCGGCGGGCCGTTCGTGCCGGCTGTGGCGGGCGGGTCGTGCACCAGGCCGGGGTGCGGTCGCCGATCGCGGTACAAATCGGATGCTAAGCGGGCCCGGGTGGGGTGGCACGTCGGGCCGGGCGCCGTGCGGCATCCGGTAATCCCCTGTCTGCTCACCGCGAATCCGCGCGTACGGGCGGGGCGGACGAGAGAAGGTCGTCGGCATGAAGATCCTCCTGCTTGGAGGCTCGTCCTTCCTCGGACGGGCCTACGCTGCCGAGGCCCTGGCCCGGGGCCACCGGGTGACCACCTTCAACCGCGGCCACAGCGCCGCCGACCTGCCCGGCGTCGAGGCCGTCCGCGGCGACCGCAACAGTGCCGGGGACCTCGCCCGGCTGGTCGACGGCCGCAGCTGGGACGCCGTCGTCGACACCTCCGCCCAGCAGCCCGCCCAAGCCGCGCTCAGTACCCGACTGCTGCGCGACCGGGCCGGCCACTACACCTTCGTCTCCTCCGTGCACGCCTTCGCCGACTGGCCCGCCCACGTGGTCGACGAGGACTCCGCGTTGCACCCCTGCCCCGCCGACACCCCGCCCGACCAGCCGCCCGGCAACGCCCTGAAGGCCGGCTGCGAGCGCGCCGTACTGGCGGGGTTCGGCGCCCGGCGCACGCTGGTGCTGAACAGCGGGCTGCTCGTCGGTCCGTACGAGTTCGGCGGCCGGCTGCCCTGGTGGCTGGAGCGGATGGCACGCGGCGGGCGGGTGCTCGCCCCGGGTGATCCGCAGCGGACCATGCAGGTGATCGACGTCCGGGACTTCGCCGGCTTCGGGCTGGACCTGCTGACGGCCGGAACGTCGGGGCGGTTCGTCACCACGGCGCCGCCCGGCCGGCTCCGCTTCCGCGAGTGGCTGGAGACCTGCCGGGAGGTGGCGGGCGCCGCGGACACCGAGCTCGCCTGGATTCCGGACGGGCCGCTGCTCGCCGAGGGGCCGGACCAGGTCGGCGCGTGGACCGAACTCCCCCTCTGGGCACCGGATCTGCCCGATCTGGCGGGCGCCTGGCTGGCCGACACCAGCCGGGCGGAGGCGGCCGGGCTGCGCTGTCGGCCGTTCACCGAGACGGCGCGGGACACCTGGGAGTGGCTGCGGACGCGCGGGCCGGTGGAGGACACCGACGCCGAGGGACGCAAGGGGCGGCCGGGGGCGGCGGTGCGGCAGGGCATCGAACCCGCCAAGGAGCGGCGGCTGTTGGCCGCCTTCGGCTGACGGCTGGCGCGTCAGGCAGCAGGAGTGGGAAGTCGGCCGGGCCGGCTTCCCACTCCCGAGGCGCTCCCGAGGCGCTCCCGAAGCGCTCCCGAAGCGCTCATGAGCACTCATGAGGCACTCCGGGAGGACCCTCCCCGGGACGCGTTTTCCCCTCCCGGGGGCGCGTTCGACGCGGTCAGCCCGCTCAGTGCGTGCGGCGGGTGACCAGCTCGGCGAGCGCCAGCAGCTCGTCGGCCGCGGCCGGCTCCGGGACCGCGGCGGCCAGCTGCGCCATCGCCGCGGCCATCCGCTCGCAGGACTCGCCCTGCGCCCAGCCACGCCCGCCGGCCGCCTCGACGTCCGCCGCGCACTGCGTCAACTCCTCGGGGCTCAGCGGACGTTCGAGCGCGTACAGCTCGCCCAGCCGCTTGCCCTCGACGGTGCCGGAACCCAGCGCCGCGACCACCGGCAGCGACTTCTTGCGGGCGACCAGGTCCGCGCCGACCGGCTTGCCGGTGACCGCCGGGTCCCCCCAGATGCCGATCAGGTCGTCGATCAGCTGGAAGGCCAGGCCGATCTCCCTGCCGAAGCCGTCCAACGCCTGCGCCGCCTCCTCGGAGGCGCCCCCGTACAGGGCGCCCATCGCGCAGGCCGCGCCGAGCAACGCACCGGTCTTGGCCTCCGCCATCGCCAGGCACTCGGGCAGCGAGACGTCGTTGCGCCGCTCGAAGGCGCAGTCGATCTGCTGCCCCTCGCAGAGCTCGACCACGCAGTCCGCGAGCCGACGGATCGAGCCGTGGGCGGCCGGGTGGGTGTCCTCGGCGAGCAGGCGCAGCGCGAGGGAGTGCATGGCGTCCCCGGCCAGGATGGCCTCGGTGGTGCCGAACACCCGCCAGGCTGTGGGCCGGTGGCGCCGGGTGTCGTCCCGGTCGATGACGTCGTCGTGGAGCAGGGTGAAGTTGTGCACCAGCTCCACCGCGGCGGCCGCGGCGACGGCCTCGGCGGGCTTGCCGCCCAGGGCCTGGGTGGCGGCGAGGACCATGGCCGGCCGGATCGCCTTGCCGGCGGGGGCCTCGGCGGGGGTGCCGTCGGCCTCCCACCAGCCGAAGTGGTAGCCGGCCACCTTGCGCATGGTGCCGGGCAGCGAGTCGACGGCGGCCCGCAGGACCGGGTCGACCAGGGCGCGGGTCCGGGCGAGGATGCCCGCCGCCTCGTGCCCCTCTTTGTGGTCCCGCTGCAACGTGGGACTGGTCATGGGTGTCTCCCCCTGTCGGTCGCCTGTCGTGGGACGGCCCGCCGACGGCGGGCCGGGGTTGCGCTGCGGTGCCAGGGCGACGTGCGACGGCGCTGCGGTGCCGGGACGACGTCGCGCGGCGCCCCGGCCGCCCTCGGGCCGGGCCCGCACGCGCGGGGTGTGCCGTCCGGCCGGGGTGCGGTGGGCGGCCCCCGTCCGACGGCACGGCTCTGCGACCGGCCCCGCGCACCGTCAGTACTGCGCGATGTCCACGTTCTCCAGGACTCCGACCGCGTCCGGCACCAGGATCGCGGCGGAGTAGTAGGCGCTCACCAGGTAGGAAATGATGGCCTTGTCGTCGATTCCCATGAACCGCACCGACAGGCTCGGCTGGTATTCGTCCGGAATTCCGGTCTGGTGCAGACCGATGACGCCCTGGTTGTCCTCGCCGATTCGCATCGCGATGATCGAGCTGGTGCTCCCGACGATCGGGATCTTGTTGCACGGAAAGACCGGAACCCCCCGCCAGGACAGGATCTGCTTGCCCTCGACCTCGACCGTCCCCGGGTAGAGGCCGCGCTTGTTGAGCTCCCGGCCGAAGGCGGCGATGGCCTTGGGGTGGGCCAGGAACATCCTGGTGCCGCGACGGCGGCTGAGCAGCTCGTCCATGTCGTCCGGGGTGGGCGGGCCGGAGTGGGTCTGGAACCGCTGCTCGTACGCGGCGTTGCCGAGCAGGCCGAACTCCGGATTGTTGACCAGCTCGTGCTCCTGGCGCTCGCGCAGGGCCTCGATGGTGAGCCGGAGCTGGTGCTCGGTCTGGTTCATCGGCTGGTTGTAGAGGTCGGCGACCCGGGTGTGCACCTTGAGGATGGTCTGCGCGACGCTCAGCTCGTACTCGCGCGGCTTCAGCTCGTAGTCCACGAAGGCGCCGGGCAGCTCGTACTCGCCCCGGTGGCCGGCCGAGAGGTCGATCTCCGCCTCGCCGTGCTTGTTCTGCGCCTGCTGGAAGCCGTTCAGGTACTCGATGACCTGGAGCTGGAGCGCCTCGGAGCGGTCGTGCAGCTCCTCGAAGGAGTGCCAGGACAGCGTCAGCACGGTGCCGGAGGTCGCGGCGCGGACGGTGTACGGCCAGTCGCCGCCGTCCTGCCGGATCGCCTCGTCGCCGAGGTGGTCGCCGTCGGCGAGGGTGCCGATCACCGTCTCCTCGCCGTACTTGCCGGTGCCCAGCCGGTCGAGCTTGCCGTGCGCGATCAGGTAGACCTCGGTGATCGGCGCCCCGGCCCGGACCAGGACGTCGCCCGCGTTGAAGTCCCGCTGCACGAAGCGCGAGGCCAGCTCCTCCAGCACGGCCTCGTCCTGGAAACCGCGCAGCGCCGGCACCTCGGCCAGGGTGGGCGGGACGATCCGCACCTCGGTGCCGGTCTTGACGAAACTCACCCGGCCGCGGCCGACCGAGTAGCGCAGGCGGCGGTTCACCCGGTAGGTGCCGCCGGACACCTGCACCCAGGGCAGCTTCCTGAGCAGCCAGCGCGGGCTGATGCCCTGCATCTGCGGAGCGGACTTCGTGGTCGTCGCGAGGTTCCGCGCGCCCGCCGTGCTCAGACTCTGCTGCTGCCGGATCTCCGATCGCGCACCGGGCGCAGGAATACCGGCATTGGTTTCGGTCGACATGAGGGGAGCCCTTCGCATATCCCGATGAAGTGTCGCCTTGCACATGCGTGTTGCAGCTTCATCGTGGGCCCATTCGATGGCGCCCCGCAATCACTCGTTCGAGTGGTTCGGAATGGCCGAACAAATAGTACGAATAGATCACCTGATCGATATCCGTTCGACTATTCATTCGGACAAATCGGAGTGCCGCGACCCATCCTCCCCCATCCGCGCCCCGGCCCGCAGCCCCTTGGCTCGACCCGCACGCGGCGCCCCGCCGTCCGAGCCGTTCGAACAGGCCGCCAGGACGCCCTGACCTTCCGTCCACTCTCTGTCAGGGACGGTCACCTGAGTGCGCCCGTACGCGCCTGCCTGAACCGCACCTACGCCGAGAACGTCTCTGCCCTCCCGCCCCCGCGATCGCGGCCTTCACCGGCAAGGCCCACGGCTACGCGGCCATCGCCGAGCCGGACTTCCCACCCCGCCCGGGTGTGACGGACCGACGCGCGCGGCAGCCCCGCCGCTACAGCGGGCCGTTCCAGTCGAGGGTCGGCTCCAGCACGCCCTCCAGGGTGAGCAGCCAGCGCTTCACCTCGATCCCGACCCGGCCGCCGCCGAAGCCGCCGATCCCGTCCGCCGCCACCACCCGGTGGCAGGGCACCAGCAGGGGGACGGGGTTGGCGGCCATCATCTGCCCGACCGTGCGGGCGGCCAGGCCGGGCTCCGCGACGTCCTCGAACACCCCGCTGCGGGCGGCCAGTTCGCCGTAGGTGATGGTCCGGCCGTACGGCACCTCGCGCCAGAGCGTCTGCAGCACCGTGCGGTGCGGGCCGGAACTCAGGCTCCAGTCGATCGGCAGGCCCAGCTCGCGGGTGCGGCCCGCCAGGTAGGCGCCGATCCGCTCGGTGACGGCGGCGATCTTCGACTCGTCGGTGCACGGCGGCACTTCGCCCCCGCTCGGCCCACCGTAACCGGCCGACGCCACGCCGAGCGGGGTCACCGCGATGTGCATCGGCCCGCTGGGCAGCGGGGTGGGCACGGTCAGCCAGGACATCGACCAGGACTGCGGCACGCTCGGGCCCCCACCCTCCACCGGACCGGCCGCCGACCACCCCGGCACCCGGGAGGCGTCCCCGCCCCGCGCGCCATCGTACGGCGGGCGGCCGACGGCCGGAGCGGCTCCGGTCAGAGCTGCCCCTTCAGTGCGCGGGCGTTCGACGCGCACCAGTGCACCAGCTCGGCGCGGTCCGGGGCACGGCCCTCGCACAGCACGGCGAGCTGTTCGTCGTTGATCCGGTTCGGTCCCGGGATCTCCAGCAGGTACGCCAGTTCCGCCAGCACGGTGGCGAGCCGCTCCGCGTCCGTGTGGTCCAGGGTGACCGCGGACTCGTGATGGCTGATGGTGAGCGAGCCGGGCATGATCGACCTCCTCCGTCACCCCCGCCCTCCACGGTACGACCGGGTCGGCCGCCCCGCCCGTCGCGGAGGCGTACGTGCGCGGGAGGGGCAGCCGTTCGCGCTCCGGAGCCGGCCGGGCGCGGTGCGCGGCGGGCCGGGGGTGCGCCCCGAAGCCGTCCGAGGGGTTGGTCAGCTGTCCGGGCCCTCCTCCCAACGGCGGTTCCGCACCGCCGGTACGGCCAACACTACGGCCCCGGCAACCAGTTGCCAGACCGCCCCGAACAGCAACACGGCGCCCGCCCCGAACCGGTCCGCCAGCGGACCGGCCGCCGCCAGCCCGAGCGGGCCGAGGGCGAAGGAACCCAGCACGCCGAACGCCGTCATCCGACCGAGCATCTCCACCGGCACCCACTTCTGCGTGGTGGTGCTGTAGAGCGTCCCGCAGACCGCCGAGCCGACCCCGGCCACCAGCGCGCCGGCGGCCACCCAGGGCAGCCCCGCCCCGGCCGCGAACGCCCCGGAGGGCAGCGCCCAGCCCAGCGCCGCCACCGACGCCACCGCGAGCGGACGGGCGGGCGCCCGGCCGAGCATCAGCAGGCCTCCCAGCACCGCGCCGGCGCCGTAGCCGCCCATCACCAGGCCCCAGGCACGGGCGCCGCCGAGGCCCTGCTGCGCGAGCAGCGGGCCGAGCACCAGGAAGGGGGCCCAGACCAGCAGGTTGAACAGGCCCATCTGCACGGTGGTGATCCACAGCCACGGGCGGGAGGCGAACTCCGACCAGCCGGCCCGGACGTCCCGGATCATCGACTCCCCGCCGGCCGGTGCCCGCACCGGCAGTCGCAGCCTGGCCAGCGCGAAGGCGCCGACGCCGTACGTCACCGCGTCGGCCAGCAGCACCGTCGCCGGGCCCCAGGCGGCGGTCACCAGGCCGGCGGTGGCGGGGCCGACCACGGCGGACACCGAACGGCCCAGCCCCAGCAGGGTGTTGGCGTCCGCCATCAGTTCCTTGCGACGCACCAGGTCGGGCACGACCGCTCCGAAGGCCGGCATGAACAGCCCCTCGCCGATCCCCCAGACCGCCACCAGCGAGACCATCGCCCAGACCGGCGCGCGCCCGGCCGCCAGCAGCCCGGCGAACAGCGCCTGGACCAAGCCGCGTAACAGGTCCGAGCCCAGCATCACCCGACGGCTGCCGAGCCGGTCGGCGATCACCCCGCCGGCCAGCAGCACCAGCACCACCGGGAGGATCCGGGCCGCCATCACCCACCCCACGTCGGTGCCGCCGCCCCCGTCGTCGAGCACCGCGAAGGCGACCGCGACCGGCGCCATCGATGAGCCGACGAGGGAGGTCGTGTACCCGATGAAGAACCACGTGAATTCGCGCTCGCCGAGCACGGCGAGACGGTCTCCCAGACGCCTTCTGCGGGCCGGGATCCGTTCGGTCTGCACTGCCATGTGCAGCAAGTCTGCGGTTCGACGGGGAGCGGTTCAAGGGATTGCGGAGAAAAAGTTGAGCCTTTTGGAGTCAATTTCCTGCAGCCATCCGACTGCCGCAGTAAATAGTGGCCATTACGGCTTTCCACCTGCCCTTTACTGCGAATTGCGGCTAGGGTCGAGCGACTTGAGGGGATTGATTTACTGCGAAAGAGGGCGGTCGTGAAAGAAACTGCGGCAGGACTCCCGCCGGTCGAGTACGCCGTCGCCGTCGAGCGCTACCTGGCCGCCGCCGGGCTCGCCGCCGGCTCCCGGCGGATCTACCGGATCGCACTGGACACCTGGGCCTGGGCCCTCGCCGACCGGCCCGCCCCCACCGGCCCCGAACGGCGGCGGGCCCGACCGCCCGTCCTGCCGCTCGCGCTGCTCGACCAGCCGGACGCCGCCGAGCGGCTCCGCGCCGCGGCCGCCCGGCGCGGAGCCGACACCGACCCGCGCACCCTCAACCGGGAGCTCTCCACCCTGCGCGCGGCCGTGGCCTGGTGGCGGGCCCGGGGCTGGATCGACGGCGACCCGACCGCCGGCCTGCGTCCCCGCCCGCTGCCCGACCCGGCCGCGGCACCGGGCCTCCTGACCCCCGAGGAGCTGCGCGCCCTGTTCGCCCTCCGCGCGCCGCTGCGCGAGCAGGCGCTCTGGCACCTGCTGCACGAGTCCGGCGCCGCGATCGAGACCGTCCTCGCCCTGGACACCGACCACCTCGACCTGCCCCGCCGCCGCACCCTCCCCCACCCGGACCGCACCCCCGTGCACTGGCAGTCCGGCACCGCCCGGCTGCTCCCCCTCCTGGTGGCCGGCCGCGCCACCGGCCCGCTCTTCCTCACCGACCGCCGCGCCCCCGCCGGCGCCCCCGCCCGCGACCGCTGCCCGTACACCGGCCACGCCCGCCTCTCCTACCGCCGCGCCGCCGAACTCTTCACGGCCCACACCCGGCCGCTCGGCCCGGGCTGGACGCTCCGCCGACTGCGGGCGGGGCGGTAGGACGGAACGGAAAGGCGTCGAGCGGGAAGGCGGGGCCGGGAAGTCGGGGCGGGAGGGCGTCGAGCCGGAAGACGGGCCGGGAAGGCGTCGAGCAGTGGCCTCCGGCCGAGCTGCGAAGGGCTCCGACGCACCGTTACGCAGCCGATGGGCGGCCGTGACACGACCGGCCGAGGACCGCGACACGGCGCTCCTACCGTCATCCACGACGCCCCGGCCGAACCGGCCGGAGGGCGTCCGCGACGAGGACGTACGCGTCCGGCGCCGACGACGGACGTCCCGCGACACCAGCACGCCGGGTCCCGCGAACCGCACCGCGGACCGGCGGCCACCACCCACCGACCGATGCAGAGGGAGACACCCCGTATGAGCAGGAGCCGCACCCACCACTCGCCCGCCCGCCGCGTCCTGGCGGCCTGCGCCCTGACCGGCGCCGCACTGCTGGCCACCGTCACCGGCGGGCAGGCCTGGGCCGACGCCGCGCCGAAGCCCGCCGCGACCGCCCCCAGCCACGCGGCCCCGGGCGGCGACGCGGCGGCGAAGCCCACCGCCGTGCCCGCCCCGGTCGCCCCGAAGGTCGAAGCCTCGCCGGCCGTGGCCGTCCCGAAGGGCGCCGCCTCGCCGGTCCCGGTCGCCCCCGGTGGCGCCCAGCCGCAGGTCCGCGAGGTGCCCAAGGGCGCCGCGCAGGCCGGTGACGGCTCCGCCGCCTCCGACAGCTCGGGCCTGATGCTCGCCGGTGGCGGCACCGTCGCGGCCGTCGGCGCCGCGGCCCTGGGCTTCGCCGTCCTGCGCCGCCGTTCCGGTGCGCGCGGCTGACACCGGTCCCGAGTCCGCCGGGCGCCCCGGCGCCGCTTCCCCGTACCCCGGGCGCGTATGCACCTCAGA
>NZ_JBHVFE010000178.1:8522-16187 GCF_042801945.1 Kitasatospora sp. NPDC057542 | reverse complement strand
GGCCTGGAGACCCGTCCTCGCGCCCCCGCCCAGCCCTGCGACCGGGGCTGTCGGTGCGTACCCCTACCGTGGGCGCATGATCGGTTCGCAACTGCTCCGCACCCTGCGCGGGCGCTTCCCCGACCGCAGCGCCGAGGGCCGTACGGCGCCGCTGCTGCCGGGGCGTCAGGTCGCCCCCGCCCTGTGGGTGAGCGACGGGCCGGCGCCGGAGGGGGTGTGGCAGCGGCTGCACCGGGATCACCCGCGCTCGGGGCTGTGGCCGCTGCTGGTGGAGCCGGGCGACGACGTCCCGGTCCTCGACGGGCGGGACCTGGGGCTGGAGCCCGGGGAGCCGGGGGAGCCGGGGGAGCCGGCGCTGGACGGGTACGACCCGGCCGCCCTGCTGCGCGAATGGTGGGAGAAGGCGGTGCTGTGGTGCCCCTCGGGCGATCCGCAGGACCGGGCGGAGCTGCTGGCGGAACTGGCGCCCTTCGGCGACACCTGGCCGGGCCCGGCCCCCGCCGCGGCGCCCCGGCGGGACCCGCAGGAGTGCGCCGACCGCCTGGCCCGCCAACTGCTGCGCGCCCGGCCGGGCCTGCGGATCGGCCTGGTCCGCGCGGACGGCGGCGCCGAGGCGCTGGCCGCCTGCGGCTGGAACGGCACCAACGGCCACGGCGACAGCGGCGAGATCGCCGCCGTGCTGCGCAGCTGGCAGCAGCGCTTCGGCGCCCGGGTCGTCCAGGTGGGGACCGCCTCGCTGGAGTTGAGCGTCGCGGCGCCACCGGTCGGCCCGGGGGAGGCGTTGCTGGTGGCGGCCGAGCACGTGGCGTTCTGCCCGGACAGCCTGTCCCAGCACGGCGAGGGTCTGGCCGACTACGCCGAGGAACTGGTCGGCACCGGCAACTGGGGCTTCTGGTGGGACTGATGGGCAGCTGGGTCTTCTGGTGGGCCTGGTAGGCAGCTGGGGCGCGTCTTCCCCAGGCCGCCGCCGCATCACGCCTCCCCCCTTCGCAGCCCCTGGCCGTGATCACGCCCGCCCCGGGCCCGGGAGTGTCCGCGAACGGCGACAGTCCCGCATCAGCCCCTGGGCGTGGCCGCCGTCCTGTCGGGGGGCTCCGCTACGGTGCCGCCCATGACCTACCACCCCGCCGCCGTCGCGGATGCCGACTGGGACCGCCAACTCGCCCACGCCTTCGGCGTCCTGATCGGCCGCCCCCTCACGGAGTACGACTCCGAAGCGGTCTACGCCGCCTGCGTCACCGGCAACTACATGGAGGAGATCGACTTCCGGACCGAGCACGCCTGGGTGCGCCCGGCGGCGCTGCGCGGCGAGGAGCCGTTCGTGTCCACGCTCTACCTGTTCGACGAGGCCGAGGGCACTCCGGTCTTCGACCCGAGCACGTCCGTCTTCGAGTTCCGGCCGGCCGGCGGCACGGCGGAGTTCCCCGAGGGCTTCGTCGCCGCCGTCGAGGTCGCCTGCTTCAGCGGCCACCTCCTGCGGGGCGTCGACCTGGCCCCGCTGCTGGAGCGGTACGGCGTCGACCTCACCTCCCCCGGGTTCGCGGGCACCTGGGAGGTCCACACCGCCGTGCTCGTCTCCGACGGCACGCTCCTGGACGCCCTGCGCGCGGCCTTCGGCACCGGCCGCACCCCCGAGGAGCTGACGCCCTTCACGGCAGAGCCCGAGGAGGAGTGGGCGCAGGAGCTGGCCGCGATCCCCAACCCCGAACTACGCACCCACCTCGGCTACTTCTGCACCGACGGCGACACGGGCCTGATGCCCGTCCTGGAGGACACCACGGTCCACGGCCTGGACGACGAGGGCTGCGAGGCGGTCGCGGGCTGGGAGGACGGGCACGGCCAGGCCGAGATCACCGTCATCCGGCTGAGCGACCTCGTCGCCGGCCCGCGCCGCTAGCCAGGGCCCGCAGGGAACCACCGCCCCGGCACGGCGGCCTCCGCCGTTGCCGGGGCGCGGTGGTCGAAGGCGATCAACGGGTCGCCGGTGAGGGGGTGTTCGACCACCGCCGCCCGCACCCCGAAGACCTCGGCCAGCAGGTCGGCGGTCAGCACCTCGCGCGGTGCCCCGGAGGCCACCAGGGCGCCGCCGTGCAGGACGTGCAGCCGGTCGCAGACCGAGGCGGCGGCGTTGAGGTCGTGCAGGGCCACCAGGGTGGTGCGGCGCTGCTCCCGGAGCAGGGCGAGCAGTTCTACCTGGTGCCGGACGTCCAGGTGGTTGGTCGGCTCGTCCAGCACCAGGACGTCCGGCTGCTGGGCGAGCGCGCGGGCCAGCAGCACCCGCTGCCGTTCGCCGCCGGACAGTTGGGCGAACCGGCGGTCGGCGGCCTCGGCCATGCCGACCCGGACCAGCGCCTCGGCGGTGATCCGGTGGTCCTCGGCGTCGTCGGACGCGAAGGCCCGCTTGTAGGGTGTGCGGCCCATCGCGACCACCTCCCGAACGCTCAACTCGAAGTCCCCGCCGCGTTCCTGGGGCAGTGCCCCGATGTGCCGGGCGGACTGTGCGGGTCGCAGCTCCGCGAGGTCCCGCCCGGCCAGCAGCACCCGGCCGGCGCTGGGCCGCAGGTGCCGGTAGACGGTGCGCAGCAGGCTGGACTTGCCGCTGCCGTTGGGCCCGACCAGTCCGGCGATCTCCCCCTCCTCGGCGATAAGATTGGCCCCGGCCAGCACCGTCCGGCCGGCCAGGGCGACGCTCAGGTCCTCGACGGCGATCCTCAACTGCGCTCCAGTCGTCGGTCCAGCAGGTAGAGCAGGGTGGGGGCGCCGAGGACGGCGGTGACCACGCCGATCGGCAGTTCCTGGCCGTCCAGGGCGGTGCGGGCCACGGTGTCGACCACGACCAGCAGCAGCGCCCCGGTGAGCGCGGACAGCGGCAGCAGCCGGCGGTGGTCCCCGCCGACCAGCAGCCGGCACACGTGCGGCACCATCAGTCCGACGAAACCGATCGCCCCGGAGACGGCGACCAGCACCCCGGTGAGCACACTGGTGACGACGAAGACCTCGCGGCGCAGCCGGGTGACGTCCACGCCGAGCCCCGCGGCCGTCTCGTCGCCCATCAGCATCGCGTTGAGGCCCCGGGCGCGGGCCTGGAGCAGGGCCAGCCCGAGCGCCACGGCGACGGCGGGGACGGCGAGTTGGGCCCAGACTGCACCGCCGAGGCTGCCCATCAGCCAGAACAGCACGCCCCTGGTCTGCTGCTCGTCGCGGGTCTGCAGGACCAGGTAGCTGGTGATGCCGCCGAGGAACTGGGCGATGCCGATGCCCGCGAGGACCAGGCGCAGCGGGGAGAATCCGCCGCCGCGCCGGGCCATCAGCCAGACCAGCGAGAACGCGGCGAGCGCGCCGGCGAACGCCGCCAGGGAGACGGTGAGGCCGAGCGCGCTGCCGAAGGAGAGCTGGAGCCCGAGGGTGGTGCCGAGGACGATGGCGGCGACCGCCCCGAGCGAGGCGCCGGAGGAGATGCCGAGCAGGTAGGGGTCGGCGAGCGGGTTGCGGACCAGGGCCTGCACGGCGGTGCCGACCAGGCCGAGCCCGGCGCCCACCACGGCCGCCAACAGGGCGCGCGGAACACGCAGCTGCCAGACGATGAGGTCGCGGGCGCCGGGTTCGGGGGCCTGCCCGGTGAGCCGACGGGCGACCACCGACCAGACCTCGCCGGGCGGGACGTCGACCGAGCCGAGCGAGACGGCGGCGGTCAGCGCGAGCACCAGGGCGGCGACGAGGGCGGCGGCCAGCGGCCCGGCCCGCAGGGTGCGGGCCGGGCGGGCTTCGCCGCGATCCTTCCGAGCGATGGCCGAAGTCACCGGCTACTGCCCGTTCTTGGCGAGGTCGGGGTTCTTGACGAGGTCCGGGTGGACGGTCGCGGCGATCTGCCGGACGGCGTCGGCGTTGCGCACCCCCGCGATGGTGGTCACCTCGGAGCCGAGCCGGACGAAGTGCCCTTCCTGGACGGCCTTCAGGCCCTGGGTCGCGGGGAAGCCCTTCAGGAAGGCCTCGGCCTCGTCGAAGGCCTTGCGAGTGGCCTCCTCACTGCCCCGGTTGCGCACGGCCAGCTGGATCCAGTCCGGGTTCTCGGCGACCACGTCCTCCCAGGATCCCGGCTTGAAGTCGGCGTCGCAGTCGGCGAACACGTTGCGCGCCCCGGCCTGGGTGATCACGGCGTTGGCGACCTGCCGGCCGCAGACCGCCACCGGCTGCTTGGTACCGGCGTCGAAGTCGAAGACGAAGTAGCTCGGCCGCTGCCCCTCCGGTACGGCGGCGAGCGCGGTGCGGACCTCGCCGAGCTGCTTCTCCATCCCGGCGACCAGTTCCTCGGCCCGCGCGGCGGTCCCGGTGACGGCACCGAGCCGGCGGACGTCCTCCTCGATCCCGGCGAGGTCGGTGCGCGGCGCCTTGGCGGCCTTCGGCGTCCCGGCGCAGGCGGTGGAGAGCAGGTACACGTGCTGGATGCCGGCCGCCGCGTACTCCTCCTCGCTCGGTCCGGTGGCGCCGCCGCCCATCATCGGCATCGCGCCGAAGGTGTCCACGTAGAGGTCGGCGCCGGAGCCGAGCAGCTTCTCCTTGGCTATGCCCTTGTCCCCGAGCACCGGCACCTTGGCGCCCTGCTCGGCGAGGGCGCCGGGCAGGGTGCCCTTACCGGGCGGGAAGCCGGTGCCGATCACCCGCTCCCCGGCACCGAGTTGGAGCAGCAGCTCCAGGCTCGACGCGTTGCTGGTGACGATCCTGGCGGGCGCCTTGGCGATGGTGGTCTCCTTGCCCGCGCAGTCGGCGACCTTGACGGGGAATCCACCGCCCGGGCCGGCCTGGGCGGTGACGGAGGCACTCGATCCGCCCCCGGTCCCGCTTCCGCAGGCCGTGGCGAACAGGGCGACGGCGGCCGCGATTCCACAGACGACGCGAGGACGCATGACAACTCTCTCCTGGTCGGTGACCGTGCTCGGTGACGGTGCTGGGTGACCGTGCCCGGTGACGGTGCTGGTGCTGGTCTGGTGCTGGGTGATCGTGCTGAGGGCCCGTACTGCGGACCCGGACCAGGTAGTCGGGCGGCCGGGGCTGCGGGTTCCCGCCCGTTCGCGACCGGTTGCCGCCGGTGCGTCCACGGGCTCGTACGCCGCCGACCGCCCCCGACGTAGGCTGGCCGGATGGCCGACCCCACCGCCCCGCGCGACGACCTCGACCTCCCCGTCCGGCTCGGGCCGCGCCCGCCCCGCCGGGTGGTCTCGCTGGTGCCCTCGCTGACCGAGGCGGTCGCCGTCACCGCGCCCGGGCTGCTGGTCGGCGCCACCGACTGGTGCAGCCACCCCGCCGACCTGCCCGTCCCCCGGATCGGCGGCACCAAGAACCCGGACGTCCCGCGCATCCTCGCGCTCGCGCCGGACCTCGTCCTCGCCAACGACGAGGAGAACCGGCGCCCCGACCTGGACGCGCTGCGGGCGGCCGGCGTCCCGGTCTGGGTCACCGACATCCGCACCCTGGACGACGCCTTCCGCTCCCTGGACCGGCTGCTGACCATCGCTTGCGGGCTGCCCCGGCCGGCCTGGCTGGACGAGGCGGAGGCGGCCTGGTCCCCGGTCGGGGGCGGCAGCACTCCTCCGGAGCCCGACGGCCCGCGGACCGTCGTGCCGATCTGGCGCCGCCCGTGGATGGTCCTCGGCCGCGACACCTTCGCCGGGGATCTGCTCCGCCGCCTGGGCCTGCGGCTCGTCCACGCCGACCACCCCGAGCGCTATCCGGCCATCCCACTGCCCGAACTGCTCGCCTGCCGGGCGGAGTTGGTGGTCCTGCCGGACGAGCCGTACCGCTTCACCGCCGAGGACGGCCCGGAGGCGTTCCCCGGCACTCCGGCGGCACTGGTCAGCGGACGGCACCTGACCTGGTACGGGCCGTCGTTGGTGACCGCCCCGGCCGTGCTGCGGCGGGCCCTCGACCACCCGTCCGGTCCCGGCGGTACGGGCACCTCATAGGATGACCGCCACTCACCGGCGACCGCCGGTGACAAGTGGGGGGACCACACATGAGAGAGAGCACGACCCGGCGGACGCTGGTCCTGGTGTCCGCCGTCGCCGTCTCGACCGCCGTCCTGGCCGGTTGCGGGACCGAGCACGCCGACCAGCACCAGGACGCGTCGTCCGGCAGCACCCCGGTGGCCGCGAGCGCCTCGGCCGTCACGACACCGAGCGGGAGCCCGTCCGCGGGCACCACCCCGAGCCCGACCGCCCCGGCGAGCGCGAGCCCCGGCGCCACCCAGAGCCCGAGCGCCGGCCCGGGCAAGTCCGCAAAGCCCGCCCCGAGCACCCAGCCGGGCAGCGCCGCCAAGGCAGGTGCCGGTGCCGGCAGCCTGCCCGCGGGGGTGCCCACCCAGCCGCCGGTCGCCAAGCCCGTCGTCGTGGCCCCGGTGCCGAGCGCCAAGCCCGGCCCGGTCGCGCCCCCGCCGCCCGCGCCCGCGACCCCGCACGTGCCCCCGGCACAGAGCGGCTGCACGCCCAGCAAACCCCGGCCGGACGAAGCCAAGGAGACCGTCGGCGCGGCGCTCGCGGCGGCGGCCGGCCAGTCCCGGACGCTCAAGCTCGGCACCGGCGGCACCGACCAGCTCCCGCCGCTGCCCGTCAACCTGGTCAAGGCGATCGCCTGGCAGGAGAGCGGCTGGCAGTCCGGCATCGTCGCCTGCGACGGCGGGATCGGCACCATGCAGGTCATGCCGAACACCGTCAGCTGGATGAACGGCAAGTTCGGCACCACCTCGGACCCGGCCACCCTCACCGGGAACGTCCAGCTCGGCACCCAGCTGCTCGACTGGCTCGTCGCCTACTACGGCGACTCCTCCTTCGGCGGCAAGTACGAACTCTCCCCCGACCCGGCCACCGGCAAGACGCCGCTGCTCGACCTGGTCGTCTCCGCGTACAACGCGGGCGCGGGCAACGTGCACTACAACGCCGTCACCGACCCGGCCACCGGCGAGGTCGTCGGCAGCCTGTCCATTCCCAACCCGGCGTACGTCGCCAACGTGAAGGCCCTGATGTCCAGCCAGCCGTGGAACAAGGCCGGCTGACGCCAGGGCACCACCAAAACACGACAGGGCCCGGGACGCATGACCGCGTCCCGGGCCCTCGGCCTTACGGCCGTACGTCGTCAGCCCCGCGCGGCGGCGACGGCGGCGCCCAGCGCCTCCTTGATCCGGGGGCCGAGGCGGGCGAAGCCCAGCTCCTTCATGGCCGCTCGCAGCAGCTCCTCGTCCGTCCGCTCGACACCGTCGCCGTCCACCCACCGCACGACGGCGAGCAGCTCGTCGGCGGAGTAGGCGGTCACGGGGCGGCCGGGCGTGAAGTCCGGCTTCGCGGGACGGGCGTCGGCCTCCGGCTCGGCAGCGGGAGCCTCGGCAACGGCGGCGGGCTCGGGCTCCGTCTCGACGGCGGGCTCCTCGGCAGCGGCGGCGGGCTCCGTCTCGACGGCGAGCTCCTCGGCCTCGACCACAGGCGCCTCCACGGCAGCCTCGGCCGCAGGCTCCGTCACCTCGACGGCAACAGCCTCGGACCCGGCGACGGGCTCCTCGCCGGCGACCGCCTCGACGACGGGCTCGGGCTCGACCTCGGCAGCGACCTCGACCACCTCGGCCTCAGCCACCTCCGCCTCGACGGCAGGCTCGTCAACCTCAGCCGCAGGCTCCTCGAC
>NZ_JBHVFE010000178.1:0-8423 GCF_042801945.1 Kitasatospora sp. NPDC057542 | reverse complement strand
CACGACGGCCTCAGGCTCGACCTCAGCCACCGGCTCGGCCTCGACCTCGACAGCAAGCTCAGCAACCTCGGCCGCAGGCTCGTCGGCCTCGACCACCGGCTCCGTCACCTCGACGGCAACAGCCTCGGACTCGGCGACGGGCTCCTCGCCGGCGACCTCCTCCGCGACGGTCTCGGGCTCGACCTCGGCAGCGACCTCGACCACCTCGGCCTCAGCCACCTCCGCCTCGACGGCAGGCTCGTCAACCTCAGCCGCAGGCTCCTCGACAGCGGGCTCCGCCACGACGGCCTCAGGCTCGACCTCAGCCACCGGCTCGGCCTCGACCTCGACAGCAAGCTCAGCAACCTCGGCCGCAGGCTCGTCGGCCTCGACCATCGGCTCCACGACCGCGACCGGGGCGGCCTCCGGCTCCATCGCCGCCGTCTCGTCCGCAGTCTCCGCCTCCGCCTCGGCCTCGGCCAGAGCGGCGGTCGCAGCGGCCACCAGGTCGTCGGCAGCCGGGGAGGGCGCCGGGAGGGAGACCGCAGCAGCCGGGGTCTCTCCCTCGGCCTGCGCCACCGCCGGCTCGCCGTCAGCGGCACCCGCGTCCGACACCGCCCCGGTCTCAGCCTTGGTCTCGACCTCTGCCTCGGCGGCCGCAGCAGCCTCGTCGGTCTCCTCCGCCGGAGCCGTCACCGGGACCAGGGCCTCCTCGACAAGCCCGTCGCGCTGCCCACCGGCCAGCGCCTGCAGGGCAGCCGCCTCGGCGTCAGCCCGGTCGGCCGACTCCTCGGCACCGGCCTCATCGCCTGCCTCACCATCGGGCTCGACGGCGGTCCCTGCCACGGCCTCGGCCGCCACCTCGGCATCCGGTTCCTCGGCCGCCGTCTGCTCGACGGCGGCGGCCTGCTCCGCCAGCCCGTCCCGCTGCCCGGCCACCAGCGCCTGGCGGGCCGTGTAGGCGGCCTCGGCGGCGCGGCGGTCGGCCTTGGCGACGGCGAGTTCGGCGAGCAGGTCGGCGAGGCCGGCCTCCTCCAGCCCGACGCGCAGGCCGCGGATGGTGGGCAGGCGGTAGAGGGTGCCCTCGTCGGCGGCGAGCCGCTCGACCAGGTCGATCAGCTCGGCGAAGGGCAGCCCGTCCAGGTCGTGGTCGGGCAGCAGCCGGGCGAGGCCGCGCAGGCCGGTGTTGATCGCCTCGAAGGCCTGGGCGGTGCGGTCGACCAGGGCGCCGTCGGCGGGCACCCGCGGGAGGGTGCCGACCGGGGCCAGTGCGGCCCAGGCGCGGCGCTCGACCTCGGCGGAGGCAAGGGCCTCGTGCAGGTCCTCCCGGCGGATGCGGCGATCGGTGGCGAGCGCAACGGCCTGCTTGCGCAGCGAGCGGCCGCGCAGCCAGGAGAGCTTGACGCCGTTCTCGCGGCGCCAGGCGCTGTCGGCGGTGGCGGCGGTGAGGGCGCCGAGGTCGGCGTCGTACGCGGCGGGGAAGAGGGTCGCGGAGGTGCGGTGCACCCGCTGGAGCATCTCGACCAACAGCGCGGTCTTGGCGACGGTGTCGGGCTCGTCCAGCTTGACTTCGGCGGCGAGGGTGGTGACGGCCTCCCAGGTCTGCTGGAGGTCGCTGCCACGCAGTTCGGCGAGGGCCGTGGAGGCGGCGCGGGCGTCCTCGGGAGTGGCGACGGTGTCGACGGCCGCGTACCAGGCGTGGGTCTCGGCGGTGAGCGTGAAGGCCCCGAGCTCGGCGTAGCGGCCGAGGTCCTCGCGGAGGTTGGGCTCCGCGGCGGCGTCCTGGGGGTCCTTGACGTCTGCGGCGTCGGCGACGTCCGCCGGGTCGGCTGCGTCGGCGTTGCGCGAGTGAAGCACTGTCATGTGAGGTCCGGTTCTGGGCGACGGCGGCGGGGCTGGCGGCGAGGGGGCGGCGGACCGGTTGCGCGCGGTCGCCCCTGGGCGGGGCCGGGGGGCGCGCGGTCGGGCTGCCGGTTGTGGAGGCCCAGAATACGGGTGCCCGTTCGAGCCTTGCACGCACCCACCGCTCCGACGGGCAGGTGTCGTGTGCCATACCGCCCGCCTGGCCGCCACCCGGGGGGTCCGGCCGGGTGGTCCGGCGTCGGTCCGGACGGGTGTCTCCGCTGCTCACCGCTCCTCCCGGCGGCCCCTCACCGCGGCTCCTCGCGCTGCTCTCCGGCGGACGGACCGGACCGACGGTCGGGCCTGGGGCCGGTCCGACGGCCGGTCCGACGGCTGCGCCGGCGGAACCACTCCAGCGGCACCTCCCGGACACCGCGTCCCTGCGCCGGCCCCCGTCGGCCGAGCGGCGGCCGGAAGCCTGCCCGGCCGAGGGCATGCAGATCAACCGGCGCGAGGTACTCGCTGAGCGCGATGCGGTGCCACCACGCGCCGGTTTCCCGCAGTTCGCGCCAATCGGTGAACCGGTAGAGGTAGAGGGTCGCCCGGACGTGGGTCGGCGGGGCCTCCGGGAAGGGGTTGTGGCGCAGCAGGCGCAGGGTGTCGCGGTCGCCGGACAGCAGTCGGGCGACGAAGGGCAGGAACCACGGGCGGGCGTAGGCGGGCGAGATGCCGGCGAACCACATCAGCCAGTCGAGCCGCAGGTGGTAGGGCGCGAACTGGCGCGGGAGGCGGCGCACGTCACCGGGCTTGCCCTTGAATCCGTACTCGCGCCAGACGGTGTGCGGGGTGAGCACCGTCTCGTCGGTGCCCTCGACCACCACCTCCTGGCGGAGCCGGTTGATGCTGCCGAAGGCGCCGTAGGTGTTGACGAGGTGCAGCCGGTTGAAGGAGCGGTTCATGGCCTGGCCGCGGGAGATCATGTTGCGCACCGGCCAGTAGCTGAGCACCATGACGGCGGCGGTCAGCGCGATCACCAGCGCCTCGTACCAAACCGGGGTGCCGGGGTGGTCGCGGGCGTGGACGGGCAGGCCGAGGCGGGCCGGCTCCACGGCGGCGAGGACGAGGACGATGGTCAGCCAGTTGAGCCAGGCGAAGTTGCCGGAGGCGACCAGCCAGAGCTGGGTGACGAGGACGGCGCAGGCCGCGTAGCTCGCGACCGGCTGCGGCAGCAGCAGACCGACTGGTACGACGAGTTGGACGAAATGATTTGCGGCGGCCTCCACCCGGTGCAGCGGATCGGGCAGGTGGTGGAAGAACCAGCTGAGCGGTCCGGGCATCGGCTGGGTCTCGTGGTGGTACCGGAGGCAGGTCAGGTCGCGCCAGCAGCTGTCTCCGCGCAGCTTGATCAGCCCGGCGCCGAACTCGACCCGGAAGACCAGCCAGCGCATCAGCCACAGCACCGGGGCGGGCGGGGCGGTGTCGGCGTTGCCCAGGAACGCGGCGAGGAAGCCCGCTTCGAGCAGCAGGGACTCCCACCCGAAGGAGTACCAGGTCTGCCCGACGTTGACGATGGAGAGGTAGAGGACCCAGAGCACCGCCCACAGCGGGATCGACGCCCAGAGCGGAACGGCGTCGCCGAGCCCGGCCGCGACGGCGGCGGCGAGGGCGGCACCGCTCCAGGCGACGGCGGCGAAGAACCGGTCGCTGTAGTGGAGGTGGAACAGGCCGGGCGCCCGGCGGAACGGGACCCTGGCGGTGAACCGGGGCACCGGAAGCATGCCCTCGGCGCCGATCAGGGCGCGGAACTGCGCGGCGGCGGCCAGGAATCCGATCAGGTAGAGGGCTGCGAGCAGGCGTTGGACGAGCAGCCGGCTCAGCCAGTAGTCGGGGGCGGCGAACCAGTCCATGCGGCCCATGCCTACCACCCACCGGCCCCGGCGCGGGCCCGGCCGGGGCGGCGGAGCGGGAACGGTTCACCCGCTCGGCCCGGGCGGCGGCCCCGGGAGGACACCGGAACGGAACCGCCGGACCCCGGCGAACTCACGCTCCCGGACGGCACCGTGGCAGGGTCTCCACGGGGGTGAGAGGCGCCCCGCCACGGTGGTGGCCGGTCCGCGCCGGCCGGCGTTCAGCCGGGCAGGACGGAACCGGCCCCGCCGGGGATCGCCGAACGGCCGGGCACGGAAGCGCCGCTCTGCTGGAGCCGGTCGACGAGCAGGGCGGCCAGCGTGCCGAGCTCCTCCTCGGTGCGGGACTGGGCGGTGATGTCCATGCCGACGGTGAGGACGCCGTTGATCCGGCCGGTGAGCGCGGCCCGCAACGGGGTGCAGGTGAAGCTGAAGACCTGCCGGCCGCGCTGGGCGTCCGGACGGGCGGACTGGATCCGGACGTTGTCGAGGACGGAGGTGCGACCGGTGTGGTACGCCTCGGCGACGGCCTGTTCGAGGCCCGCAGCACCCAGCTGCGGGTACGCGGCGCCGATCGTGCCGTACGCCGAGGGCGCACCGAAGGTGTCGGCGTGCCGGGCGTTGGCGTACCGGATCTCCTGGCCCGGTCCCTCGGTCAGCATGATGGGGAACGGCGAGCCGTCGAAGGCGGCGAACATCTCCTGGCGCTGGGTGAGCAGGCTGTCGCGCAGCCGGATCTCGGAGAGCAGCGCCTCGGCGAGGTGCTGGATGTCGCGCAGCCGCTCGCGCCCCCACTGCCGGGGTTCCCGGTCGAGCACGCAGACGGTGCCGATGACGGTGTTGGTGTCGTCGACGAGCGGGGCGCCGAGGTAGGCGCGGACGCCGAGTTCGTCCACCACCGGGTTCCCGGCGAACCGGGGGTAGGCGAGGATGTCGTCGAGGGCGAGCGGGGAACGCTGGGCGACCACGTGCGGGCAGAAGCCGTGACTCAGCGGCATCTCGCGGGTGGGGAGGTCGAAGGCGATGCCGCGGTCCGCCCAGGACGATCCGTCCTCGGCCGTGGTGTCGGCCGAACTTGGCGGAATGTAGAGCCCGCGGAACATCTGGCGCTCGTCGTTGATGAAGTTGACCATCGCGATGGGAGCGCGCGTGATACTGGCTGCCAGGTGGGCGAAGCGGTCGAAGGCCTCGTCCGCGGACGGGTCGTTGAGCCCAAGGCCGCGCAGCCTGCGGGTTCGCGCGGACTCCCCGGAGGCACCCGGGAACTGGCCTTGAGTGCTCATCACATCAGTCATGGCGGACATGTAACCAGACATCAGAACGACCGAGCGGTTCCGATCGGCCGATCCTCGACCATGCCGACGACCAGTCAAAACCACATGTGGACGAGCGATCGACTGACCGTCACGGAAGCGAAGATCGATTCCCTTCTCGGGCCGGAACGAAACCCCTCTCGGTGAGGACGGGCCGAATCACGCCAATCCAAGATCGACTCTGGGATGCCCCGGCACCCCATACAACAATGAGCCCTGCCGAAGACACGGACGGTGCCCGCCACCGGGACACCGCCCGGTGACGCATGCGCCGATCGCACCGGGGCGACCGGCCGACACTCCCGCACACCCACCGCCCCCCGTGGGGGGGTTGCCGGAGCGGCATCGACGGCACGGACGGAGGCACGGCACCGCACGCATCGAGAGGACCGGAGCATGGCGATGGACTACTTCACCGACGACCGTCACGAGGGCCTTCGCGCCGCGGTCCGTGACTTCGCGGAGAAGGAGGTGCGTCCGCGGGTGGCCAGGATGGAGGCCGAGCGGAAGATCGAGTTCGAGCTGGCCCGGGAGATCGCCCGCCGGGGCTGGATCGGCGTGACGATCCCGCAGGAGTTCGGCGGCCTCGGCCTGGGCCACGTCGCCAAGACCGTGGTCATCGAGGAGCTGGCCCGGGTCAGCGGGGCCGCGGGCTCGATCGCGCAGGCCTCCCAACTGGGCGTGGCCAAGGTCCTCCACTACGGCTCCCAGGCCCAACGCCGCAAGTGGCTGCCGAGGTTCGCCTCCGGGGAGTGCCTGCCGACCATCGCCGTCACCGAGCCGGAGTCCGGCGGGCACGTGCTCGGGATGACCGGCACCGCGGCCCGCGACGGCGACGAGTACGTCCTCAACGGGCGCAAGTGGTTCGTCGGCAACTCCCACATCGGAGACGTGCACGGCGTGGTCCTGCGCACCGGCCAGGGCACTCGGGGCCTGTCCGCCTTCCTGGTCGAGAGCGACCGTCCCGGGTTCCGCACCGGCTCCCCCGGGTCGCAGAGCGGGCTGCACGGCTTCAGCTTCGGCGAGATCCTCCTGGAGGACTGCCGCATTCCGGCCGGCAACCGGCTCGGCCGGGAGGGGCAGGGGCTGGACGTCGCCTACTCCTCCTCCACCCTCTACGGCCGGATCAACCTCGCCGCCGTCGCGCTCGGCATCCACACCGCGATCGTCGAGGACACCGTCCGGTTCGCCGAGGGGCGCGTCCTGTACGGCCAGCCTCTCAACCAACTGCCCAACATCATGCTGAAATTGGGCGAGATGCAGTCACGGCTGATGACCGCCAGGCTCGCCGCCTACCACGCCTCCCACCTGCTCGACCACGGCCGCGCCTGCGACGCCGAGCTGATGAACGCCAAACTCATCAACACCGAGTACGCGCTGGACTCCGCGCGCAACGCGATGGAGATCCACGCCGCCCGGGGCCTCCAGCCCGAGTTCGGCATCGAGCGCTACCTGCGGGACGCCACCCACGTCTACCCGCCGGCCGGCACCTCGGACGTCCAGCGACTGCGACTCGGGCAGGTCGCCTCGGGCACGTACGGCAAGCAGTGGTCCGCGGAGCTGTCCGACGTGACCAGCTGGGCCTGGAGCGAACTCACCGCCCAGCGGGAGGCCCCGGTGGAGAAACCACCGGGGCTGGGCGGACGGGTGCTGCCGATGCCGCTGGCGGGCTGAGGCCCGGAGGCAGGGTGGCGGCAGGGCGGCGGCCGGAAGCCGGAGAGGATGTGGCGGACGTCCGCCACAGCGGCACTTGACCTGTGCCTGACGGATTCCCCGGGGTCCGCCCCCGGCCTCCCGGGGCCGCCGGCCCGATCCGGCCGACGCCCACGACCTGCTACGTTGTGCCGGCGAACCATCCGGACCGAAGTCCACCCGAACGCCACCATCCCTGCGTGAACGGCCAGTTGATGTTGCGTCGGCGGCGTCCCGGGCTGATAGCGTTCCGTGCCGTCGGCGGCCGTGCTGCACCCCGCCGGGCCAGTGACAGCACGTCACCGGCTCCGGCAACCCCCGGCCTCGACGCCCTGAAGCCCGGCCGCGCCGTACGGGGTCGACCCGCCGCTCGGACCCACCGGTCCGAACCCGGCGTCCCGGTCCCGCGACTCGGCCCTGCAGCAAGGAATCAGATGCCAGGCATATCGGCCCACCGCACGAGCCACCGCGCCGGCCGGTCCGGCTCCCTCCGCAGCCCGCTCCTCGGCCTCGTGCTGGTCCCCAGCCTGGGTCTCGCCGCCGCCTGGGGCTACGCCGCCTACCTGCTGCGCGGCTCCGGGGAGCGCACCGCGCTGCTGGCCGGCAGTGCGGTCGTCGCCCTGGTGGTGCTGATCAGCCTGTTCCGCGGCGTCCGGGCCGCCTGGACACTGTCCGCGCGGCTGTCCGAACTGCGGGCCGACACCATCGCGCTCGCCGAGCAGGAGATCCCCGAGGTCGTCGACCGGTTGCGCGCCGGGGAGCAGGTGCCCGCCCCGGCCCTCTGGGCGCCGTCCCGGCGGACCGGCGACGACGTCCAGCAGGCCTCGGACGGCCTCGCCGCCGTCCGCCGGGCCGCCGTCGCCGCCATCGTCCACCAGGCCCAGGGCCGCGAGGGGACGAAGAAGGTCTTCCTCAACATCGCCCGGCGCACCCAGATCCTGATCCACCGGCAGATCAGCATGCTGGACGCGCTGGAGCGCGAACACGAGGACCCTGAGCTGCTGCGCGAACTGTTCGCGGTCGACCACCTGGCCACCCGGATGCGGCGCAACGCCGAGAACCTGGTCATCCTGGGCGGCGCCCTGCCCGCCCGGCGCTGGCGCAACGCCGTGCCCGTGGTCAACGTGCTGCGCAGCGCCGTCTCGGAGACCGAGAGCTACTCCCGGGTCGTCGTCCAGGGCATACCGCGTGTCTCACTCGACGGGCAGGCCGTCGCCGACGTCATCCACCTGGTCGCCGAGCTGGTCGAGAACGGCACCACCTTCTCCCCGCCGTACACCCAGGTGCAGGTCTCCGCGCAGGAGGTCCCCGAGGGCCTGTCGGTCGAGGTCGAGGACCGCGGGCTCGGCATGACCGAGGAGGAGTACGAGCGGCTCAACGCGTACCTGGCCAACCCCCCCGAGCTGGACGTCTCCGCACTCGGCGACGACCTGCGGCTCGGCCTGTTCGTCGTCGCGCGCCTGGCCGCCCGGCACGACGTCCAGGTCTCCCTGCGGCCCTCCCCGTACGGCGGCACCCGGGCCGTGGTGCTGGTGCCCTCGGCCCTGCTGGAGCAGGCCGGGCAGTCGGCCACGGTGCCCGGCCTGCCGTCGGGCGCCCGGATCACCCGGGCCCCGGCGTCCGACCCGCAGCCAGGGGCGGGGGCGAGGGCCGGTTCGGGTCCGGGTTCCGGTTCCGCGCTCGGTTCCGC
>NZ_JBHVFE010000177.1:0-16285 GCF_042801945.1 Kitasatospora sp. NPDC057542 | reverse complement strand
CTGCGCCGGTGCGCAGCGGGCCCTTTCGTGTTCGCACGGTTCTCACGACTCCCGCGGTTCGCCGTGGATCAGGGCGAACGGGGCACCGTTCGGGTCCGCCAGCCAGGCGAGCCGGCCGACGTTCTCCACGTCCGAGGCCGGCATCAGCACCGAGCCGCCGGCCGCCGTCGCCCTGGCCACCCGCGCGTCCACGTCCTCGGTCGCGAAGTACGGCGTCCAGGCGGAGGGCTGCTCCGGGGACATGGTCGGGGCGATGCCGCCGAAGCCGGTGGCCCGCTGGTCGCCCTCGGCGGTGGAGATCACCCGGTAGGTCATGCCCGGCGACGGCTCGAAGTTCTCCTCCCGCCAGCCGAACAGCTGCCGGTAGAAGGTGAAGGCTCCGTCCTGGTCGGAGGTGTGCAGCTCCGCCCAGACCAGGGCGCCCTCCTCGGACACGGCGTCCAGCCCCTTGGTGTTGCCGGCCTGCCAGACGGCGAACCGGGCACCCTGCGGGTCCGAGAACTGGGCCAGCCGGCCCTCCCGCATCACGTCCGTCGGCTCGACCAGGACCTTGCCTCCGGCCTGCTGGGCGGCATTGGCGGTGGCGTCCGCGTCGGCGCTGCGGAAGTACGTCGTCCAGGAGGACCGGTCACCCTCGTTGAGCGCGCCGATCGCGCCGACCGTCCTGCCGTTCAGCTGGACGAAGCCGTAGCCCATGGCGTCGGGGATCTCCTGGAAGGTCCAGCCGAAGACCTGGCCGTAGAACCGGGCGCCGGCGGGAATGTCCGGGCTGCCCAGGTCGAGCCAGCAGGGCGAGCCGATGGGGAAGTCGGTGGTGAGCATGGAGGGTGCCCTTCGACGGAGAGTGACCGGGACGGTTCCGTCGGGCGTGCACACGCCCCCGCCCGGCCACCTGCGAGTCTGCACCCGGGCACCGGCATCCGCAGCCGGAGAGAGGCCCGGCCCGTGGGGTGCGCGCTACTTCGGGGGCAGTGGCAGGACGTGGCGGAGGGCCTCGACAGCGTCCGGGGCGCCATCGACAGTGAGGGTGGTGCGGGCGCCGCGGCCGTAGGTGAAGAGGACCAGTTCGCCCGGGTCGCCGGTAATGCGGACGGTGGGGGCGCCGGCGGGGCCGACGGTGAGGGACTGGCCGTCATGGCGGGCGAGGACCAGGCGGACGGGGGAGCGGCGGCCGGCCTCGAAGCGGGCGATCATGGGCAGGCGGCGCCACAGGGCCTCGGTGCGGCCGGGCGGGACGGGCCGGCGGGTCCAGCCCTCGACCGCGCGCAGGACGTCCTCGGCGTGCACGAAGTACTCGACGGTGTTGGCCGCCTCGTCCGCGCCGGGCAGGGCGAACGGGGAGTAGACCGGCGGGCCGGAGCGGAAGAGGCGGATCAGTTCTTCGTACGGCCGCGCGGCGTAGTCGTCCTGCACCCGCCGGGTCCGGGCAGCCAGGGCGGCGATCCGGATGCCCGCCGCCGCGTCGGGGCGACGCTCCCGGATCACCAGATGGGCGGCGAGGTCCCGGGTGGTCCACCCCTCGCAGAGAGTCGGGGCATCCGGCCCTGCGGCGGTGAGGAGTTGGGCGAGGCGGTGGCGTTCGGCGAGGGCGTGGTTCGACATGGCGCCAGCCTAGGGCCCGTCGCTCGTGGGGCCGGTCAGATGTAGAGGGCGGCGGCGCGGCGGGTCGCCTCGGCCAGGCGGGCGCGGAGCTCGGGCGGGTGGAGGACCTCGGCCTCCGGGCCGAGGCGGAGCAGCTCGAAGTAGCCGATGTCCCAGGTCTCGACCGGCAGGCTCACGGTGACCCAGCCGTCGGCGTCCGGGGGGCCCGCGGTAGCGAGGGCGTCGTCGGCGGCGGTCGGCTCCAGCAGGACGGCCAGGTTGTCGACGGCGGCCGGGCTCAGCCGCACCACCGCCCGCTCGCGCAGCATGGCGCGGGTGAACTCCCGCGCCGCCGCGGCCCAGTAGCCCGCGAGGTCGAACTCCGGGTCGCGCTCGAACCGTTCGTCGCCGGCCTCGGCGGTCTCGAAGCGGTTGACCCGGTACGAGCCGACCCGGCCGGACGGGCCGCGCGCCGCGACGTACCACTGCCCGGCCTTCAGCACCAGGCCGTACGGCTCCAGCCGCCGCTCCCGGGTGCCGCCGCGCGTCGTGTAGCGGGCGTGGAGCACCCGGTCCTCCCACACGGCGCGCGACACCTCGGCGAGCAGCGGCGGGGGCTCGGCCTCGCGGAACCAGGCCGGTGCGTCCAGGTGGAACCGCTGCACGGCGGCCGCGGGGGCGTCGCCCACGGCGGCGGCAACCTTCAGCCGTGCGGCGAGGGCGTGCCCCGCCAGGCCCATGTCGCGCAGCGGACCGGGGAGCCCGGCCAGGTGCAGCACCTCGGCCTCGGCGCGTTCGAGGCCGGTGAGGCGGGTGCGGTAGCCGTCGACGAGCCGGTAGCCCCCGCCGCGGCCGCGTTCGGCGTACACCGGCACGCCGGCCTCGACCAGGGCGGCGACGTCCCGCTGCACGGTGCGCTCGGAGACCTCCAGCTCGGCCGCGAGCTCCGGGGCGGTCATCGTCCGCCGCGCCTGGAGGAGGAGGAGCAGCGCGATGGTCCGGCTCGCCCGCACGTCGCTCCCTCCCGGTCGTCCGCTCTGGTCGTGGGTCCGGTGGTCCGGGCCCCGCACCATTGTCGCCGGGAGCGGTGGCCGTCGCCGCGTCCGTCAGCGCCTGTCCGTCAGCGCCTGTCCGTCAGCGCTGGGCGTCCTGCGCGGCGTCCAGGAGCGGCAGGCCGGCCGCGTATCGGCGCAGGTAGCCGGCGGTGGGGGTGTCGGCGGCGGCGACGGTGTCCGGGGTGCCCTGCGCGACCACCGCGCCGCCGTCCGGGCCGGCCCCCGGCCCGAGGTCGATCACCCAGTCCGCGGAGGCGGCGACCGGGATGTCGTGCTCGGCCACGACGACGGTGTTGCCGGAGTCGAGCAGCAGGTCGAGCGCGTCGACGACCCGCTGGACGTCGGACGGGTGCAGGCCCGAGACGGGCTCGTCGAGGACGACCAGGCCGGCTCTGCGGCTGGTCGCGCCGCGCTGGACCGCGGACGCGAGCCTGAGGCGCTGGGCCTCGCCGCCGGACAGCTCGGTGGCGCTCTGGCCGAGCCGGAGGTAGCCGAGCCCGACCTGGTCGAGCGCGGTGAGGGTTTCCGCGAGCTGCCGGGGTCCGGTGAAGACCTCCAGTGCCTCGGTGACGGTCAGGTCCAGCACCCGGTCGACGGTCAGCCCCTGGTACGTGACCGCCAGGGCCTCGGGCGCGTAGCGCCGGCCGTCACAGGTGTCGCACACCACCCAGACGTCCGGGAGGAAGTGCATGTCGACGAGCCTGCGGCCGTGGCCGGCGCAGGCCTCGCAGCGGCCGCCCGGGGTGTTGAAGCTGAACCAGGAGGCGTCGGCGCCGCGCGCGCGGGCCGCTTCGGTGGCGGCGAACAGCTTGCGGACGAGGTCGAACGCCTTGCTGTACGTGGCCGGGTTGGACCGCGGCGTGCGCCCGATCGGCTCCTGGTCGACCACGGCGACCCAGCCGAAGCCGTCGAGCCCGGTCACCTCGCGCACCGTGCCGGCGTGAGTTGTGTCCTCGACCGCCGTGCCCTTGGGCGCAGTGCCCTTGAGAGCGGCCGCCACGCCCGCGCCGAGCGCGCCCAAGACGCTGCTCTTGCCGCTGCCGCTGACCCCGGTCAGGCAGGTGAGCCGTCCGATGGGCAGGCGCAGCGACTCCGCGGCCGCGTTGTGGGCGCGCACCCCGCGAAGCTCCAGCCAGCCGGTGCCCGCGCGGACCGGGCGCGGGGTACGGCGCAGCCGCGGCCCCCGCCCGGCCAGGTGGCGGCCGGTGGCCGAGGCGGGGTCGGCGGCGACCAGCGCGGGCGGGCCGCAGACCAGGACCTCGCCGCCCAGCCGGCCCGCGCCCGGCCCCATGTCGACGACCCAGTCGGCGCGGGCGATCAGCTCGGGGTCGTGCTCGACGAGCAGGACGGTGTTGCCGGCGTCGCGCAGTTCCAGGGCGATGTCGAGCAGGTGCCGCTTGTCCGCCGGGTGCAGCCCGGCGCCGGGCTCGTCCAGGACGAAGACGACGTCGCTCAGCTCGGTGCCGAGCTGGGCGGACAGCCGGGTGCGCTGCAGCTCGCCGCCGGACAGTGTGGCGGCGCCGCGGGACAGTTGCAGGTGGGCCAGGCCGAGCCGGTCCAGGAGGCGCAGCCGGCGCCCGAGGTCCTGCAGCAGGGGCTCGCCGACGGCGCGCTGCCGGTCGTCGAGGGTGTCGGCGAGGTGCCCGGCCCAGCGGCGGACCTCTCGGACGTCCACCTCCAGCAGCTCGGGGTAGGACAGGCCGCCGAGGCGTACGGACTGGGCGACCCGGTCGAATCCGCTGCCACGGCAGGTGCCGCAGGGCTCCTCGCGCAGGTACGGCAGGTACCGCTGCTTGGCGTCGGCCGTTCGGGCGTTGGCAAACACCCGCTCCACCTCAGCGAGCGCGCCGCGCAGCGGCTGGCTGGAGGTGTACGTCATCCGGGCCGTCTCGTTCCGGTTCGGGATGTCGACCGTGGCCTCGACGGCCTCGTCGCCGGTGCCGTACAGGACGTCGTGCCGGAACGCCGCGGGCAGCGACCGCCAGGGCAGGCCGAGGTCCACGCCGCGGGCGGCGGCGAGCGCGGGGACGAACACGTGCTCTCCGGAGCGCCACTTGGCGAACCAGGGGGAGGCGCCGTCGAACAGCGGGAGGTCCGGGCGGGTGATGACGAGGTCCTCCGCCGCCTGCCGGCGTGCGCCGGCGCCGTGGCAGTCCGGGCAGCCGCCTTCGGGGGTGCGGCGGTCGAAGTGCGCGGTGATCAGGGGGCCTTCGGCGGTGTCCGGGCCCGGGCCGACCCCTGGAAGGCGAGAGAAGAGCAGGCCGAGGTGCCCGTCGATCCCCGTGATGGTTGCGACGGTGGAGCGCGGGTTGCGGTTCAGACGGCGCTGGTCGACCGCGAGGGTGGCGCCGAGGCCGAGGATGCGGTCGACCTGGGGACGGTTGCGCTGGCTGATGTACTGGCGGACGAACGGCGAAAGGCCTTCCAGGTAGCGCAGTTGGGCCTCGCTGTGCAGGGTGTCGACCGCCAGCGACGTCTTTCCGCTGCCGCTGACGCCGGTGAAGGCGACAAGCCGGCCCTTGGGGATGCTGACGGACACGTCGCGCAGGTTGTTGGTCCGGGCGCCGACGACCTCGATGGTGCCGCGCGGGTTCACGCCCCGTCCGCCTTCTCTGCCGTCTCCGCCTTCTTCGTGAGCTTGGCCAGGTCGGGGGCGAACGCGGCCATCCACTGCGGGTGCAGCCGGTAGTAGACGACGTCGTTGTCCCAGTCGAAGGCGTCGTCGCCGTAGAACCCCTGGAAGTACGCGAGCAGCTCCGGCCAGTCGGCGGCCGGCTCGCCGCCGTACGGGTTGATGACCTCCACGCTCCCGTGCGTGAACACGCCCAGGTCCTCCCCGCGCAGGTGCGCGGCACTGACCGCGGGCCGGGCGGCGAGGTGCCGGGCCTTGGCGGCACCCCGAGCGGTGCCGAAGTGCCACTTCCCGTGCAGGAAGTGCCCGTCCACGCCGCTGATCCGCGGCTCCCCCTTCGCCGTCACCGTGGACAGCGCGAGCGTGCACATCCCGGTCAGCACACCGGTGAGCTGACCGGCGGTCAGCGTGCGCTCACTGCTGATGATCGACCGCAGGTGCGCCGTCGACCGGGAGAGCGAGGAATCGAGAAGGGCCTGGAGCCGTCGGAGCTCCTCGGGTGTTTCACGCATCAGGTTCCTCTGTCCATCCGTCCGTCGTCCCGGCCCGGCACCACCACGGCCCGACCGGCAACCCCCACCCTCCCCGGAAAACCCGACACCTCCTGTCGCCTTTCC
Organism: Kitasatospora sp. NPDC057542; assembly: GCF_042801945.1. NCBI lineage: Bacteria > Bacillati > Actinomycetota > Actinomycetes > Kitasatosporales > Streptomycetaceae > Kitasatospora > Kitasatospora sp. NPDC057542. The sequence continues at coordinate 10,400 of NZ_JBHVFE010000177.1, read as the reverse complement.
CACGACATCCCCCGGCACACCGACAGTGGTCACCCAGACGTCGGAGGTCCGACGGGAGCGGGGCTGTCGAAGGTCCTGGTGGCGATGTTCTGCGGCGCCGCCATAGGCCGGGTGACTGCCCCCGTGCGGGGCGAGTTCGGTGAAGCGGCTGTCAGGCGGGGGTCGGGTGGGCCATCCTCGTGGCCATGACCTCCGAGCAGCCGCCGCCCGCAGCCGGCTCCCGCCCGTCCCGCGGCCTGGTCCTGACCGTCGCCGCCGTGCTGGTCGTCCTGCTCGCGGTGGTGGCCACCGCGGTGCTCTGGCCGGACGACAGGAAGCCGGCCGCCGCGCCGCCGCCCACCCCCACGGCCACCCCGACGCCGACACCCACCCCTACGCCCACGCCGACCAAGCCGCAGCCGCCGTACGCCTTCTTCCCGGTCGGCGCCTGCTTCGACCACCCGCAGCTGAGCCCGGTGATCACCAAGGCAGAGGAGCGCCCCTGCACCGGTGACCACGACGGCGAGGTGATCGCCGACCTCACACTCGCCGACGGCCTCACCGGAGAGATCCAGCTCGCCCTCGCCATGCGGGACGGCTGCAAGGAGGCCGAAGCAGCCGCCAAGGCCCGCCAGGCCGACGGCAAGACCTACTACGGCCGCCAGTTCGGCCCGGCCATGGCCAACTACCAACAGGGCTGGCGCGACTACACCTGCACCCTGACCGCCGGCAACAAGCAGGGCGGCCCCAAACTCACCGGGCAACTGCACCCGTAGAGGCACAGCCGGGCCGCTCTCGACGTCGCCCGCCGTGCCGCCCAGGCGGGGCGGGCGACATGCTCCTGCGGCGACGCCCCGCGGCACGCGCCACAGGGGGGAAGCGAGGACAGGCCCCGCGGGGGCGGCGACCGGGCTGACACAATGGCCCCATGTCCACCACACCCGCCACTCCCGGCAGCACCGCCCTCGCCCCCGAGATCGCCGCCCGGCTCAAGCGCACCGAGGACGGCCTGATCCCGGCCATCGCCCAGCAGTACGACACCGGCGAGGTGCTGATGCTCGGCTGGATGGACGACGAGGCGCTGCACCGCACCCTGACCACGGGCCGCTGCACCTACTGGAGCCGCAGCCGCCGTGAGTACTGGGTGAAGGGCGACACCTCCGGCCACGTCCAGGCGGTCAAGTCGGTGGCCCTGGACTGCGACGGCGACACCCTGCTGGTCAAGGTCGACCAGACCGGCGCGGCCTGCCACACCGGCGACCGCACCTGCTTCGACGCCGACGTGCTCCCGCTGTCCTGACCCCACTCCGTCCACAACTCCAGAAGGTGCCGCCCGTCATGGATCTCGAAGCCTTCCGCAAGCTCGCAGTCGACACCCGGGTCATCCCGGTCACCCGCAGGCTCCTCGCGGACGGTCTCACCCCGATCGGCCTCTACCGCAGCCTCGCCGAGGAGCGGCCCGGCACCTTCCTGCTGGAGTCCGCCGAGCAGGGCCGCAGCTGGTCGCGCTACTCCTTCGTCGGGGTGCGCAGCGCCGCCGCGCTCACCGTCGGCCCGGACGGCGGAGCCCGCTGGCTCGGCACCCCGCCGGTCGGCATCCCCACGGCCGGTGACCCGCTGGAGGTGCTGCGCGCCACCCTGCAGGCGCTGCACACCCCGCGCCAGGAGGACGACGGCCTGCCCCCGCTCACCGGCGGCCTGGTCGGCTACCTCGGCTACGACATCGTCCGCCGGCTGGAGAAGCTGCCCGACCTCAACCCGGACGACCTGGGCCTGCCCGAGCTGACCATGCTGCTCGCCACCGACCTCGCGGTCCTCGACCACGTCGACGGCACGGTGCTGCTGATCGCCAACGCCGTCAACCGCGACGACCTGGCCAGCGGCGTGGACGAGGCCTGGGCGGACGCGGTGGCCCGGCTGGACGCGATGGAGGCCGAGCTGTTCAAGCCGGTCGACCCGGGCCTGGCCACCTTCACCCCGGTCGGCCCCGGCGAGGTGCACTCGCCGTTCGGCGGCGCGCCGTACCGGGCCGCGGTGGAGGAGGTCAAGGAGCGGATCCGGGCCGGCGAGGCCTTCCAGGTGGTGCCCTCGCAGCGCTTCGAGGCGCCCTGCCCGGCCTCCGCGCTGGACGTCTACCGCGTGCTGCGCACCACCAACCCCAGCCCGTACATGTACCTGTTCCGCTTCCCCGGACCGGACGGCGGGGCCGAGGGCGGCTTCGACGTGGTCGGCTCCAGCCCGGAGGCGCTGGTCAAGGTCACCGACGGCGAGGCGATGCTGCACCCGATCGCCGGCACCCGGCACCGCGGCGCCACCCCGCACGAGGACGCGGAGCTGGCGGCCGAGCTGCTCGCCGACCCCAAGGAGCGGGCCGAGCACCTGATGCTGGTGGACCTCGGCCGCAACGACCTCGGCCGGGTCTGCGAGCCGGGCAGCGTCGAGGTCGTCGAGTTCATGCAGGTCGAGCGCTACAGCCACGTGATGCACATCGTGTCGACGGTGACCGGCAAGGTCGCCCCGGGGCGGACCGCCTTCGACGTGCTGACCGCCTGCTTCCCGGCCGGGACCCTCTCCGGCGCGCCCAAGCCGCGGGCGATGCGGATCATCGAGGAGCTGGAGCCCACCCGCCGCGGCCTGTACGGCGGCTGCGTCGGCTACCTGGACTTCGCCGGGGACTCGGACACCGCGATCGCGATCCGCACCGCGGTGCTGCGCGACGGCACCGCGTACGTGCAGGCCGGCGCGGGCGTGGTGGCCGACTCCGACCCGCACGGCGAGGACACCGAGTGCCGCAACAAGGCGGCCGCCGTGCTGCGGGCCGTCGCCACCGCCAATACGCTGCGGACGCCGGAACTGTCATAGAGGTCGTGGAACCGGTGTCGTGACTGCCGGAGCGCGCGAGGAGGCGGCCGGGATGCCCGAGGTAACCGAGGTGCCGTACGACGAGCTGCGCTGGGCGGTCGTGCTCGGCGCCGCCGGACAGCTGGGCGAGCAGCCGGCGGGCCACGGCCGGGTGCTGTCCGGGGTGGCGATCGACTTCCCGGCGGCGCCCGGCGGCTCCGGCCGGGACCGGGCCGACCCGGGCACGGTGCTCGCCCCGGACCTGGCCGTGCTCGCCCGGGACGCGGTGCGGGGCGGGCGGGGCCGGTTCGGCGCGGCCGGGGTCGAGGCGGTCCTGGAGGTGGCCCGGCCCGGCCTGGCGGCCGCGGCGAGGGCGTACGCGCGCAGCGGCGTGCCACTGTACCTGGTGGTCGATCCGGCGGCGGCGGTCTGCACCGTGCACACCGCGCCGTCCCCCGAGGGGGTGTACCGGGAGGCCGAGCGGGTGCCCTTCGGCAACGACCTGTTCCTGCCGCTCGGCGGCCGCACGGTGGTGCTGCGGACGGACGAGTTCCCCACCCCGTCCCCCACCCCGGGTACGGACCCCGGCGTCGGCCGGGGGATAGTGGACGGGTGACCGCTGAGCAGACCCCCGCCCCCGCCGCCCCCAGCCGCCGCACCCTCGGCGTGATGCTGCTACTGACCGTGCTGAGTGCCGTGCTGGTGCTGACCGCGGCCGGGCGGACCTGGGCCGAGGGCCGGGCCGGCACCCTGGACGTCTCCGTCACCGGCGGCAGGATCTCCGAACTGCCCGGCGGGCTGGCCCTGGTGGGCCTCGCCGCGGCCGTCGCGGTGTTCGCGGTTCGCGGCGTCGGCCGGCTGGCGGTCGGCGCGCTGACCCTGCTGGCCGGGCTCGGCGCGGCCGCCGCCTCGGTGGCCGGGGCGGGCGACACCGCCGCGCTGGACGCCGAGGCCGCCCGCAAGCTGGCGCTGAGCGGCTCGGCGGCCACCGAGGTCGCGCACACCGGGTGGCCCTGGGTCGCGCTGGTCGGCGGGGTGCTGCTGGCCCTCGCCGGACTGCTCACCCTGCGCTACGGGCGGGGCTGGCCGGCCATGGGCAGCCGCTACGAGGCTCCGACCCGCCGGACCCCGGCGAGGACCGACACACCGGGCGACCTGTGGAAGGCGCTGGACCGCGGCGAGGACCCGACCGCGGTGTGAGCTGCGCGCATGTGACGCGATAGACCCGCCACCCGCTTTGGGTCACCGATGTGTGGCCCGGCACAATGGAACCCGTCAACCCGCCGGCGGCCCCGCAGGCCCGGCCGGGCCCCGAGAGCCAAGGAGCACCATTCAGATGGCAGCAGCAGCACACGGCCACACCCCCGCCGCCTGGACCGGCGTCGTCATCTCCTTCGTCGGCTTCGGCGTCGCGGGCGTCGCGATGATCCTGCCGTCGGTGCTGCTGGTGTGGGTCGGCCTGGCGGTCGTCCTGGCCGGCGGTGTGGTCGGCAAGGCGATGTCCCTCGCCGGCATGGGCCAGCAGGCCAGCGCCAACGTCTACAAGTCGACCGAGGAGCAGCTCGCGGCCCGTGAGGCTCGCGCCGCCGTCGCCGCCTGACGACCGGCTCGTCGCACCACACGTTTGTCGTACATCGGAACGGCGGGCGCGCCACGCCCGCCGTTTCGTCGTGTCCGGGCCCGACCCGGGCAGAATCGGGGCGTGAACGCCGCCCCCACCGCCTCCGCCCTGCCGCCCGTGCTGCGCCGGCTGAGCCCGCCGCTGACCGCGCTGGCGGCGGTGGCCGTCCCCACCGCGTACGTCGCCGTGGTGGACCCGAACACCCCCGGGCACTACCCCGACTGCCCGTTCCTGACCGCCACCGGCCGGTGGTGCCCCGGCTGCGGGGGGTTGCGCTGCGTCCACGCGTTGACCCACGGGGACCTCACCGGCGCCCTGCACGACAACGCCGTCGCCGTCCTGCTGTTCGGCGTGCTGGCGGTGCTCTGGCTGCGCTGGGCCTGGGCCGCGCTGACCGGCGGGCCGCCGCCCCGGATCACCGTCGGGGTCCGGCGCTGGGCGCTGATCGCCTTGCTGGTGCTGGTGTTCACGGTGGTGCGGAACTCGCCGGTCGGCGCGGGGCTGGCGCCGCCGCTGGTCTGAGCCGGCCGCCGAAGCGTGTTTCCCGGCCACCGAACCGCGCTTCCCGGCCACCGGCCGCAATCGGCCCCAAGTCCGTCCGAAAACCGGTGCGGGGCCGGTGAAAGCGCAGCTGAGGACCGCTGGAACGGGCGTCCGGTCCGCGAGACGCGGTTCGAACCGATGCGCCCCCCGCCCCCGGGTGCCGATACCATCGAAGAGCTGGTGGGCTGTCGCCCGCCGGCTCGTGCTGGCCAACTGGCAGAAAAGATGGGGGCTCCTGAGTGAGTGTGCTCGACTCGATCATCGAAGGGGTCCGCGAGGACCTCGCCGAGCGGCAGGCCCGGGTCTCCCTGGACGAGCTCAAGGAACTTGCCGCCAAGGCACCGGAGGCCAAGGACGGCGTCGCCGCCCTCAGGGGCGACGGGGTCCGGGTGATCTGCGAGGTGAAGCGCTCCAGCCCGTCCAAGGGCGCCCTGGCCTCGATCGCGGATCCGGCCGCCCTGGCGGTCGACTACGCGGCCGGCGGTGCCGCCGCGATCAGCGTGCTGACCGAACAGCGCCGCTTCGGCGGTTCGCTGGCCGACCTGGACGCCGTCCGCGCCGCGGTGGACACCCCGCTGCTGCGCAAGGACTTCATCGTCACCGCCTACCAGCTGTGGGAGGCCCGCGCGCACGGCGCCGACCTCGCGCTGCTGATCGTCGCGGCCCTCGACCAGCCGGCCCTGGTGTCGCTGATCGAGCGTGCCGAGTCGATCGGCCTCACCCCGCTGGTCGAGGTGCACGACGAGGAGGAGATCAAGCGCGCGGTGGACGCCGGCGCCCGGATCATCGGTGTCAACGCGCGCAACCTGAAGACGCTCGAAGTGGACCGCAACACCTTCGAGAACGTCGCCCACGCCATCCCGGAGGGCATCGTCAAGATCGCCGAGTCCGGCGTGCGCGGCCCGCTGGACGTGATCAACTACGCCAACCTCGGCGCCGACGCGGTGCTGGTCGGCGAATCCCTGGTGACCGGCAAGGACCCGCGGGCGGCGGTCGCCGACCTGGTCGCCGCCGGGGCCCACCCCGCCGTCCGGCACAAGGACTGACGCCACCCGATGAAGATCGCCACCCGACTCGCCCCCGGCTGCCGCCCGCGCGGCTGCCGTGCACCCGCACGCCGGGTGCTGGGGCGTCGGGTGCGGTACGTCATCGGGTGCGAGCCCGGGCAGGTGCCGGGGCGGCGATGGCGCGTGACGTCCGGCTGAGGAACCAGCCGATCGGCCGGATCCTCGGCCGGTCAGACGTCATCGTCGTTCATCTCCGTCTTCGTCAAGGGAAAACACCATGTCCGAAAAGGACTACCTGCCCGGTGCCCAGGTGCCGGACGCGCGCGGCTACTTCGGCGCGTACGGCGGCCGCTTCATCCCCGAGGCACTGGTCGCCGCGGTCGAGCAGGTCGCCGAGGAGTACGAGAAGGCCAAGGCCGACCCGGCCTTCGCCGCCGAGCTCGACGCGTTGCTGAAGGACTACACCGGGCGCCCGAGCCCGCTGACCGACGTGCACCGCTTCTCCGCCGAGGCGGGCGGCGCGCGCATCCTGCTCAAGCGCGAGGACCTCAACCACACCGGCTCACACAAGATCAACAACGTGCTGGGCCAGGCGCTGCTCACCAAGCGGATGGGCAAGACCCGGATCATCGCCGAGACCGGCGCCGGCCAGCACGGCGTGGCCACCGCGACCGCCTGCGCGCTGTTCGGCTTCGACTGCACCATCTACATGGGTGAGGTCGACACCGAGCGCCAGGCGCTCAACGTCGCCCGGATGCGGATGCTCGGCGCCGAGGTGGTGGCCGTCAAGTCCGGCAGCCGGACGCTCAAGGACGCCATCAACGAGGCGTTCCGGGACTGGGTCGCCAACGTCGACTCCACCCACTACCTGTTCGGCACGGTTGCCGGGCCGCACCCGTTCCCGATGATGGTCCGGGACTTCCACCGGATCATCGGGGTCGAGGCGCGGCAGCAGGTGCTCGACCGGACGGGGCGGCTGCCCGACGCGGTCGTGGCCTGTGTGGGCGGCGGCTCCAACGCGATGGGGATCTTCCACGAGTTCATCCCGGACGCCGGGGTGCGGCTGATCGGCTGCGAGGCCGCCGGCGAGGGCGCCGAGACGCCCCGGCACGCGGCCACCCTCACCAAGGGGGACCCGGGGGTGCTGCACGGCTCCCGGACGTACGTCCTCCAGGACGAGGACGGGCAGACCATCGAGTCGCACTCGATCTCGGCGGGGCTGGACTACCCGGGGGTCGGGCCGGAGCACGCCTGGCTGAAGGACACCGGGCGGGCGGAGTACCGGCCGGTCACGGACGACGCCGCGATGCAGGCGCTGCGGCTGCTGTCCCGTACCGAGGGGATCATCCCGGCCATCGAGAGCGCCCACGCGCTCGCCGGGGCGCTGGAGCTGGGGCGCGAGCTCGGGCCGGAGGCGACCATCCTGGTCTCGCTGTCGGGGCGCGGGGACAAGGACATGCACACCGCGGCCGAGTACTTCGGGCTGTATGACGAGAAGACCGACGGCTCGGGCAACGGCTCCGCCGAGGGGGGTAAGTGATCATGACTTCCAAGCCGAGTGCCGGCAAGCTCAGTGGCAGGCTGGCGGCCGCCAAGGCGGAGGACCGGGCCGCGCTGATCGGATACCTGCCGGCCGGGTTCCCGACCGTGGACGGCGGCATCCGGGCGATCAAGGCGCTGATCGAGGGCGGCTGCGACGTGGTCGAGGTCGGGCTGCCGCACTCCGACCCGGTGCTCGACGGTTCGGTCATCCAGACCGCCGACGACATCGCGCTGCGGGGCGGTGTGCGGATCAAGGACGTGCTGCGGACCGTCCAGGAGGTCGCCGCTGCGCACCCCGAGGCGGCGGTGCTCGTGATGACGTACTGGAACCCCGTCGACCGCTACGGCGTGGCGCGGTTCGCGGCGGACCTGGCGGCCGCGGGTGGGGCCGGATGCATCCTGCCGGACCTGCCGGTCGAGGAGTCCGAGGAGTGGCGCAAGGCGGCGGACGAGCACGGACTGGACACCGTGTTCGTGGTCGCTCCCAGCAGCAAGGACGCGCGGCTGGCGGAGGTCACGGCGGCGGGGAGCGGGTTCGTGTACGCGGCCGCGGTGATGGGCGTGACCGGGACCCGGACCGCGGTCGGCTCGATGGCCGAGGACCTGGTCGCTCGGACCCGGGCGACGACGGACCTGCCGGTCTGTGTCGGGCTCGGGGTCTCGGACGCGGTGCAGGCGGCGGAGGTCGCCCGGTTCGCGGACGGGGTGATCGTGGGGTCGGCGTTCGTGAAGCGGATCCTGGCCGCGGGCCAGGACGAGGCGGCGGCGCTGGATGCCGTGCGGGGGCTGGCGGGGGAGCTGGCTACGGGCGTGCGGAGGCGCTGACGCGCGGTGGAAACGCCGGACCGGCGGCCCCTCACTCCTTCGGGAGTGGGGGGCCGCCGGGCTTTGAGGGCTGGGGTGGGCTTTCGGGAGGGTGGGGGTGGGTGGGACGGGCGGGGTGGGGAGGCGGTGGGGGTGCGGACCCGAACGGGTGAACAAAGAGTGGGGACACGCATCAGCCGGGGTTGACCGACGTTGAGAGGAGGGACGAGTACACGAACGGTTGTGGGGGTGAGTGGAAGGGGTAAGCCGGTGCGGGGTCTCCAGCGGGCCGTTCTGCTGCGGGCGGCGGCCGCCGTGTTGGTGCTGGGTGGTGCGGTCGGGGTGCATGCCCAGGTGGGGCACGCGCTGGCCAAGCGGGGGGCCGAGCGGGCGGAGCGGGAGGCGGTGGCCTGTGCGGAGGCGGCTCGACATCCGGATCTGTTCGAGGCGGGGTGGCCGGCGGGGTGTCGCTGACGTGCGGATGTTCGGTTTGTTCGGACAGAACGTCACCCACCAGGCTTAATTCCCGAATACGGAGGAACCACCCTTCGCCTCTGACGGTTCATCAGGGAGTGAACGAGTTTCCCGAGGGGGGTTCCCTGATGGTCGCGCAGCCCGACGGCTCCGCGCCCACGTCGACGGCGGGCCGGCCGGTGCCGGTCTGGAGTGAGTGGCTCGGCACGGTCGTCCGGCTCGGCCTCGCGGTGGTCTGGGGGTGGGCCGGGTTGGCGAAGATCTCCGACCCGGCGGAGGCCGCGCAGGCCGTCCGGGCCTACGAGATCCTGCCCGAGGGCCTGGTCAAGCCGGTCGGTTACGGCCTGCCGTTCCTGGAACTGGCGCTGGCGCTGCTGCTGCTGGTGGGCCTCGGTGTCCGGCTGGTGGCCGGAGTCTCCGCGCTGCTGCTGCTGGCCTTCATCGCCGGGATCGCCTCCGCCTGGTCGCGCGGCATCTCGATCGACTGCGGCTGCTTCGGCGGCGGCGGGCACGTCGACGAGTCCCAGACGAAGTACCTCCAGGAGATCCTGCGCGACACCGGGTTCCTGTTGCTGGCCGGCCGGCTGCTGTGGCGGCCCCGTACCCGGCTGTCGGTGGACCGCTGGCTGGCGAGCTGACCCCCACATCCCTGCACCCGACGAAGGCCCCGACCGTGGATGTCAAGGCAATGAGCGAGAAGAACCGAGAAGGCAAGCGCACCGCCCGCGAGCGGATGCAGGAGCACCGGGCGGCCGAGGAGGTCTCCTCCCGGCGCAGGAAGAAGCTGATCGTGGGCGGTTCCGTGCTCACGGTGATCGCCGCCGCGGTGATCGTCGGCGTCGTGGTGCAGAACCAGCGCTCCAAGCCGGAGACGCCGACCGCCGCCCCGGCCGGGACGATCGGCGACAAGAACCTGGTCATCCCGGTCGGCGCGGGCAACGCGCCCTCCGTCCTGACGGTCTACGAGGACCCGCGCTGCCCCGCCTGCGGCGCCTTCGAGCGCGAGTTCTCGTCGACCATCGACCAGCTGGAGGACGGCGGGAAGATCTACACGAACTACCACATCGTGTCGTTCATCGACCGGGCCGCGGGGGGCAAGGGCTCCAGGACGGCCGCCAACGCGCTGGGCTGCGCCCAGAACGCCGGGCACTTCCGCGACTACCACGACGTGCTGTACCGCAACCAGCCGGACGAGACCAACGACGCCTTCGCCGACAAGGCCGTCCTGATCGGCCTGGCCAAGCAGGTCAACGGCCTGGACACGCCCGAGTTCCAGTCCTGCGTCAAGGAGAACAAGTTCGGTGGGTGGGTGTCCGCGGTGCAGCAGGACTTCGACAAGTCCAGCTTCAAGTCCACTCCCACGGTGCTGCTCAACGGCCAGCCGATCTACCCGAAGAACGGCAGCGAGGAGATCACCCCGGCGAACCTGGTGAAGTGGGTGGACGCCGCGAACCAGGGCAAACAGCTGGGCACGGCGGGCTCGCACGGGCAGACGCCGGCGCCGACCAGCACCGCGTCGGAGGCGAACAACCCGTCGCCGACGGCCGGCTGAGCCCGTTCCGCCGCGCCGCCCCCTCCCCGTCCGGAGG
>NZ_JBHVFE010000176.1:0-16312 GCF_042801945.1 Kitasatospora sp. NPDC057542 | reverse complement strand
CAGGTCCGTGACACCGGCCCCCTTCGCCGTACGGTCTCCCGCGTGCGGTCAGCGCGCCGCGCCCAGCCGCTCCACGGCCGCGGCGACCCGCTCGTCGGTCGCCGTGAACGCGACCCGCACGAAGCGGTCGCCGGCCGGCCCGTAGAAGTCGCCGGGTGCCACCAGGATGCCCAGTTCGGCCAGTTCGGCCACGGTCTCCCAGCACGGGCGGTCCTGGGTCGCCCACAGGTAGAGGCTCGCCTCGGAGTGCTCGATCCGGAAGCCGTACGCCTCCAGCGCCGCCCGCAGCGCCGAGCGCCGGGCCGCGTACCGCTCGCGCTGCTCGGCCACGTGCGCGTCGTCCGCGAGCGCGGCGACCGTCGCCGCCTGCACCGGCGCCGGCACGATCATGCCGCCGTGCTTGCGCACCTCCAGCAGCTCCTTGACCACCACCGGGTCGCCCGCCACGAAGGAGGCGCGGTAGCCGGCCAGGTTGGAGCGCTTGGAGAGCGAGTGAACGGCCAGCAGGCCCTCGTGGCCGTCGCCGCAGACGTCCGGGTGCAGGACGGAGACCGGGTCGGCCTCCCAGCCCAGCTCCAGGTAGCACTCGTCGCTGACCAGCAGGGCCCGGTGCTCCCGGGCCCACTCGACGGCGCGGCGCAGCTCGTCCGCGCCCAGCACCCGGCCGGTCGGGTTGGACGGCGAGTTCACCCAGAGCAGGCGCACCCGGGAGCCGTCCAGCTCGTCCACCGAGTCGTACTCGACCGGCTCGGCGCCGCACAGCCGGGCGCCCACCTCGTAGGTCGGGTAGGCCAGGCGCGGGTAGGCGACCTGGTCACCGGGGCCGAGGCCGAGCTGGGTCGGCAGCCAGGCCACCAGCTCCTTGGAGCCGACGGTCGGCAGCACGGCCTGCGGGCCGATCTGCGCGCCGAGCCGGCGGTGCAGCCAGCCGGCGATCGCCTCGCGCAGCTCCAGCGGGCCCCAGACGGTCGGGTAGCCCGGCGTGTCGGTGTGCGCGGCCAGCGACTTCTGGATCACCTCGGGTACCGGGTCCACCGGGGTGCCGACGGAGAAGTCGCAGAGCCCGCCGGGGTGGGCCAGGGCGGTCGTCTTGTACGGCTCCAGCTTGTCCCAGGGGAAGACCGGGAGCTTGTCCGAAACGCGGCGCGCCGCCCCCGGGTGGCCCGGGAACGGCGCGCGCGTGCTGTTGGTGCTCACAGCTGATCTGCCACCAAATCGTCAGTGGTCGGCGTTCTGCGGCGGCAGAGCGGCGATGAACGGGTGGTCACGCTCGATCAGGCCGAGCTTGGAGGCGCCACCGGGCGAACCCAGGTCGTCGAAGAACTCGACGTTCGCCTTGTAGTAGTCCTTCCACTCCTCCGGAGTGTCGTCCTCGTAGAAGATCGCCTCGACCGGGCAGACCGGCTCGCACGCGCCACAGTCGACACACTCATCCGGGTGGATGTAGAGCGATCGCTCGCCCTCGTAGATGCAGTCAACCGGGCACTCTTCGATGCACGCCTTGTCCTTCACGTCGACACAAGGCTGCGCGATGACGTAGGTCACGCTGTCGTTCCTCCTCGGAAGGGCCTTGCGGCCCGTTCTGTTCTGCTGCCGTGCGCGGTGAGCGCGGCGTCGTCGATGCCCGCCCCTAGTATCGCGGGTCGGAGACCGCAATTGCACAGGAGGTGGCCAGATGGCGACGGACAACCCGGTCGACGGCCGTCCGGAGGTCCGGATAGACCGCTCTGACGTGGGACGACGCGTGTCCGTCCGCCGCCTCGCGGAGTTCGTGGACGACCGGCCGGTGTTCCGGGATTCGATCGGCGTGCTCACTTCGTGGGACGATCATGGATTGACGATCGTCCCGCGCTCCGGTGAGCCGGTGTTCCTGCCGGAGAAGCTGCTGGTCGCAGGCAAGGTCGTGCCGCCGTTTCCGGCCCGGCGCGCCCCCTTGCCGGTCGCCACGCCGGTCGAGCTGCAGCGGATCGCCGGGCGGGGCTGGCCGGCCGTCGAGCAGGAGCCGCTCGGCGAGTGGACGCTGCGCGCCGCGGCCGGGTTCACCCGGCGGGCCAACTCCGTCCAGGCCCTCGGGGACCCGGGACTGCCGCTGCCCCGGGCGCTGGAAGCCGTCCGCGACTGGTACGCGGCGCGCGGGCTGCCCGCGTACGTCGAGGTGATCTCCCCCGGCTCGCCGCAGACGCTGGTCGCCGAACTCGACCGGCTCGGGGCCGGGTACGCGCCCACCCTGGTCCGCACCGCCCCGCTGGCCGGGCTCGCCCGGACCGGCGCCGGGCACGAGAGGGTCCGGCTGGCGCGGACCGCGGACGCCCGGTGGCTGTCGGTGTACCGGCGGGTGAGCGGCGACCCGGCGGTGGAGGAGGCCGCCCGGCAGGTGCTGCACGGCGGTCCCTCGGTCTGGTTCGCCACCGTGCCGGGCGCCCCCGGGCAGCCGCCGCTGGCGATCGGGCGCTGCGTCATCGAGGGGGCCTGGGCCTGCTTCGGCGCGATCGAGGTCCAGCCGTACGCCCGGCGGGCCGGGCTGGCGACGACGGTCATGGCGGTGCTCGCCTCGCGCGCGGCCGAGGAGGGCGCGAGCGGCGGGTACCTCCAGGTCGAGGCGGAGAACGCGGCGGCGATCGCGCTCTATGACGGACTCGGCTTCACGACCAGTCACACTTACCACTACGCCCTTCTTCCCCAGGGGTAGCCGCCAGGCCGTACCGTCCGTCCGATCGCCCGCTTGCCCGTCCACCGCCTTGCCCGTCCACCGCCTTGTCCGTCCGCCGTACGAAAGCCGTCGCCGTCACCGTGACCGAGCAGAGCAGAGACCGCTTCCGGACCGCCGCCCGCGCCGAGCAGCCCGACCCGGTGCTGCTGTGCCTGCTCGCCGCCGCCGAGCACGGCATGGTGCCCGACCCCGGCGACCCCGGTGAGCCGCCGGGCGTGGACGCGCTGCTCGCCGCCTGCGAGGCCGCGCTGGAGCGGCACGCGGCGGCGGTCCGGCTGGCGGTCGCCGAGCGGGCGCCCACCGGGCCGGAGGAGACCGCCGCACTGCTCGCCGCGGTGCTCGGCGGGCGGGAACGCTTCCACGGGCGGCAGTCGGACTACCGGCGGCTGGAGTCCTCGCTGCTGCCCGAGGTGCTGCGGCGCCGGCGCGGGCTGCCGATCATGCTCTCCCTGGTGTGGATGGCGGTCGGACGGCGGGCCGGACTGACCGTCCACGGCATCGCCCTGCCCGGCCACTTCATCGTCGCGGTCGGCGGCCCGGCGGGCGGCGAGGACTACGTCCTGGCCGACCCGTTCCACGGCGGGCGGCTGCTCGACCCGGAGGACGTCGAGCGGCTGGTCGCCGCCGCCGGGCAGGAGTTCACCCCCGCCCTGCTCACCCCTGCCCAGCCGCTGGAGATCGTGCTGCGGGTGCTCGGCAACATCCGGGTCTGGGCCACCGACCGCCCCGAGCACGCCCGCACCCAGCTCTGGGCCACCGAACTCGCCCTGCTGCTGCCCCGCCACCCCGCCCAGCTGCGCCTGGAACGGGCCGAACTCCTCGTCCGCACCGGGGACTTCCTCGGCGGCTCGGCGGAGATGGACGCCTACGCGCAGATCCTCGACGCCTTCGACCCGGACACCGCCGCCAAGGTCCGGCAGGAGGCCCGGGCGGCCCGGCACCGACTCAACTGATCCCGTTCCCTACAGCCAGCCCTTCTCACGGGCGATCCGGACCGCCTCGGTGCGGTTGCGGGCGTCGGTCTTCTGGATCGCCATGGACAGGTAGTTGCGCACCGTCCCCTCGGACAGGTGCAGCCGCCTGGCGATGTCCGCGTTCACCGCGCCGTCGGCGGCCGCGCCCAGCACGTCCCGCTCGCGCGCGGTCAGCGGGTTGGCGCCCTCGGCCAGCGCGGCGGCGGCCAGCGCCGGGTCGATCACCCGCTCGCCGCGCAGCACCCGGCGGATCGCCTCCGCCAGTTCGGCGGCCGGCGCGTCCTTCACCAGGAAGGCGTGCGCACCCGACTCCATCGCCCGGCGCAGGTAGCCGGGCCGGCCGAAGGTCGTCGCGATGACCACCTTCGTGCGGGGTGCCCGGCCGCGCAGCTCGGCCGCCGCCTCGATGCCCGTCATCCCCGGCATCTCGATGTCCAGCACGGCGACCTGCACGTCGTTCGCGAGTACCGCCGCCACCACCTCGTCCCCGCGGCCGACCTGTGCGACGACGTCGATGTCCCCCTCCAGCCCGAGCAGCGCGGCCAGCGCCTCCCGGACCATCCCCTGGTCCTCGGCGAGCAGCACGCGGATCGAGGCCCCGTTGTCAGTGTCGTTCATGGCCACGACCTTAGGGCCAGTCTCCGGGGGCGACGGGCTTGCGTCTCCGGTAAGGGGAGAGTCCAGAGTGAGGTCCATGGACGGCAGCGACACGCTCTACTCGATCGGCGACCTGGCCCGCCGCACCGGACTCACCGTCAAGGCCATCCGGTTCTACGCCGACACCGGCCTCGTGCCGCCCACCGACCGCACCGCCGCCGGCTACCGGCGCTACGACGTCCACGCGCTCGCCCGGCTGGACCTCGTCCGCACCCTGCGCGAGCTCGGGCTCGACCTGCCCGCGATCCGCCGGGTGCTGGAGCGGGAGACCCCGCTGCACGAGGTCGCCGCCGCGCACGCCGAGGCGCTGGACGTGCAGATCCGCACGCTCCGGCTGCGCCGGACGGTGCTGCTCGCCGTCGCCCAACGCGGCTCCACACCCGAGGAGATGAAACTCATGCACAAGCTCGCCAAGCTCTCCGACGCCGAACGCCGGCGCCTGGTCCACGACTTCGTCGACGAGGCCTTCGGCGGTCTGGACGCCAACCCGGAGTTCGTCGCCATGATGCGCTCCGCCATGCCCGAACTGCCCGACGAGCCGCGGGCCGAGCAGGTCGAGGCCTGGGTGGAACTGGGCGAACTCGTCCAGGACCCGGACTTCCGCGCGGCGGTGCGGAGGATGGCCGAACACCAGGCCGCCGAGCGGGCGGACGGGGACCGCACCGGCCTGCACCACGCGCTCACCGAGACCGTACGGTCGCTGGTCGGCACCGCGCTGACGGACGGCGTCGCCCCTGACTCCCCCGACGCCGACCCCGTCGTCGCCTCCCTCACCGCCGCCTACGCCGAGACCTTCGGCCGCCCCGACGACACCGCGTTGCGGCACTGGCTCCTCACCCGCCTGGAGACCGCCGACGACCCGCGCGCCGAGCGCTACTGGCAGCTGCTGGCGATCATCAACGGCTGGCCCGTCCCGGAGAGCCTGGCCGAGGTGTTCCAGTGGTTCACCGAGGCCCTGCGGGCCAGACTGTCGGAATGCTGACCCTGGAACCGCTGCGCCCCGACCACGCCGAGGCCCTGCTGGCCTTCGAACGCACCAACCGCGCGTACTTCGCCCGCAGCGTCCCGGACCGCGGCGACGCCTACTTCGCCGAGTTCGCGGACCGCCACGCCGCCCTCCTCGCCGAACAGGCCGAGGGCACCTGCCGGTTCCACGTCATCCGCGACGCGGCCGGCAACCTGGTCGGCCGCGTCAACCTCGTCGACCTCGCCGGCGGCACCGCCGAACTCGGCTACCGCATCGCCGAGTCCGCCGCCGGGCGCGGCCTCGCCACCGCCGCCGTGGCCGAGGCCTGCCGCCTCGCCGCCACCGCCTACGGCCTGACCGCCCTCACCGCCGCCACCACCTTCGACAACCCCGCATCCCAGGCCGTACTCGTCCACAACGGCTTCCGGTTCAGCCACGAGTTCCTCCTCGGCGACCGCCCCGCCCTCGCCTATCGCCGCTACCTCGCCGCCCTCGGCTGAACGCCCGTCCCGTCCGCGCCCTGGGGGCACCGCCGCCCCGGAGAACGGTGGGAGTGCGGAAGCCCGGCGGGGAGCCGACGGACGTACGGCTCAGAGCCAGCGCCGGGCGGCTTCGACGCTGTCGGCGATGCTGGTGTTGAAGGCGAGGGCGGCCTGGGGGGCGTGGCGGCGGACGAGGTTGACCACGAGCTCGAAGAACGGCAGCGCCGGTTCGGGCTTGCGGATGCCGCCGCCGATGACGACGACGTCCCAGTCGCGGCCGCCGAGGGCCGCCACGATGGCGGGTTCGGCGGTGTCGTCGGGCGCGACCAGGGTCGCGGCGGCGTCGATGCCGTGGTCGGCGAAGCGGGCGAGTTCGGCGTCGAGGACGGCCGTCATGGCGTCGCCGTCCATGCCGGGGACGGCGTGCGGGTCGAAGCCGAGAACGAGAACAGCGGTCATGTCCGCAACGACGCTCACTCCGGCTGCCCGGGTTCCCCCCGGAGGAAGCGTGCCGCGTCGACCAGGGTGAGTTTGGGGTCGGTCCAGGAGCAGACCTCCAGCCAGGAGAGCCTGCCGTCCTCGGCGAAGAGGATGACCTCGCCGTCGGAGCCGATCGCCGCCTCGGCCACCACCTCCGAGCGTGCGCCGTCCTGGACACCGGCGAAGAGGGCCGTGCTGCAGCCGCACCGGCAGCGGGACTCGACACGCAGGTGCGGGACCTGGGCGCGTAGCGGGTGGCCCTCGGGGAGGAGGAAGTCGAGGACACGGGCGACATCGGCGGGGAGGAGAGTCATGAGCTTCTGCGCAATCGTGTGGTGAGGGCGGACAGTTCTTCGATGCGGAGGAGGTGGGCGAGGAGGAGGTAGCCGACCGCGAGGACCGCGACGGCCGGCACGAGGCCGTACCGGGTCGTCCACCAGGCGGCGGCAGCGGCAGGGAGGGCGGCGGACAGCAGCTTCGTGTGGGCTCCCAGGACCCGCAGCGGCCCGAGCCGCCGGCGCAGCA
Source organism: Kitasatospora sp. NPDC057542 (assembly GCF_042801945.1). Taxonomy (NCBI): domain Bacteria; kingdom Bacillati; phylum Actinomycetota; class Actinomycetes; order Kitasatosporales; family Streptomycetaceae; genus Kitasatospora; species Kitasatospora sp. NPDC057542. The sequence continues at coordinate 9,517 of NZ_JBHVFE010000176.1, read as the reverse complement.
GCAGGGAGGCGGCCACGCAGGTGAGCAGAAACGATCCTCCATAGCAACCCGCCATCCCGGTGACGGCCCAGCGCAGCGGCAGCAGCCGGTGGCAGAGCACCGCCCCCAGAGCGGTTGCGGCGACCGGCAGCAGGTTGAGCAGGAAGGGCGTGCGGCTGTCGCCGAGCGCGTAGAAGGCACGGGTCAGCGCGTAGCCGGCGGAGTACAGCACCAGGCCGGGCGCGAAGGCGGTCAGCATTCCGGCGATGGCCCGCACGTCCGCGGGATCGGTGCGGCCGTGGCCGAAGGCGAGCGCGCACAGCTGCGGCGCGAGGACCGCGAACGCGCAGGCCGCCGGGACGGTGACCACCCCGATGGTGCGGACGGCACGGGCGAGCAGCGCACGGACGGCCCGCGGGGAGTCGCAGGCCGCGCTGAGCGCGGGAACGGCCGCCGTCACCACCGACACCGTGACCACCCCGTGCGGCACGATCCACAGCAGGTACGCGCTGCTGTACGCGGTGTACCCGACACCCGGCAGCCCGGCCTCGGCGGCCTGCGCGCCGACCGAGGTCGACAGCCGGGTCACCACCCAGTAGCCCACCTGGTCGCCGAGCACCAGCAGCAGCGTCCACCCGGCGGCCCGAAGCGGCTCGCCGAGCCCCGCCTGCCGCCAGTCCCAGCGCGGCCGCAGCCGCACTCCGGCCGCCCGCAGGCAGGGCAGCAGCACCAGGCTCTGCGCCACCACCCCGGCCGTCGTCCCGGCGCCGAGGACGGTCAGGTCGGCGGTGTCGAAGGAACGCCGGCCGAGGTAGGCGCCGAACACCCCGATCACCACCAGGTTGTTGAGCACCGGCGCCCACGCCATCGGCGCGAACCGCTTTCGGGCGTTGAGGAGTTGGCCGAGCACGGTGAACAGCCCGTAGAAGAACACCTGCGGCAGGCACAGGTACGCCAGCAGCACGGTCTGGTCCAACTGCCCACCGCCGTACGAGGTGTACGCCCGCACGACGTACGGCGCGCCCGGCACCACCACCGCAGTCAGCACCAGCAGGGCGACCACCAGCACCGTCACCAGCCGGTCGACGTGCGCCGCCCCGCCGTCCTCCGACTCCTTCGCGGCGCGCACCAGATGGGGCACCAGCGCGGTGTTCAGCGCGCCGCCGATCAGCAGCACGAACAGGATGTTGGGCACCGTGTTGGCCACGTTGTACCCGTCCGCGAGCAGCCCCGAGCCGAGGACCGCCACCAGCAGCGCCGACCGGACGAAGCCGGTGGCCCGGGACACCACCGTCCCGGCCGCCATCACCAGGCTGGGCGGCAGCGCACGGCGCGGCTTGCGGTGCCGTGCGGCCGCGCCGGCGGTTGTTCTCGCGCCGCCGGCCGGCTCCCGGGCCCCGACGGCCCTCTCCAGGAGGACGGCCATCCCCAACCTCCGCTCGATCCGGGCACCGGCCCGAACGGGCCGGTGGAACCGGCGAGAGCATGCACCCGCGTCCCTGAAGCGAGGCTGAGAAAGCTGAAGACCGCTTAAGGAACGGATCCGGCGCCGGTGGCATCCTGATCCGCATGGAGATTCTGGTGGTGGAGGACGACGCACAGGTCGCGGCGGCCGTACGGCGCGGCCTGGAGGCCGAGGGGTACACCGTCGACCTCGCCCCGGACGGCCTCACCGGCCTGCGGCTGGCCCAGCGGCACGCCTACCGGGCGATCGTGCTCGACATCATGCTGCCCGGCCTGAACGGCTACAAGGTGTGCGAGGCGCTGCGCGCCGACGGCGTCACCACCCCGATCCTGATGCTGACCGCCAAGGACGGCGAGTACGACGAGGCCGAGGGCCTGGACACCGGCGCCGACGACTACCTCACCAAACCGTTCTCCTACCTGGTCTTCCTGGCCCGGCTGCGCGCCCTGATCCGCCGCAGCCAGACCCCGGGCCCGCTGCTGCGGGTCGGCGACCTGTGGCTGGACCCGACGGGCCGCCGCTGCGGCCGGGGCAGCGCCGAGATCACCCTCACCGAGCGGGAGTTCGCCGTCCTGCGCTGCCTGGCCGAGCATCCCGGCGAGGTGCTGTCCAAGCGCCGGATCGTCGACGAGGTGTGGGACATCGCCTTCGACGGCGAGGAGTCCATCGTCGAGGTGTACGTCAGCATGCTGCGCCGCAAGGTGGACGCCCCGTTCGGCGTCCGCTCGATCACCACCGTGCGCGGTGCCGGCTACCGGCTGGAGGCCTGACCGGTGCTCGGCAGGCTCTCCACCCGCCTGCGCACCTCGCTGGCGGCCGGCCTGGCGGCGCTGCTGCTGCTCGGCGTCGGCGCCTGGTGGCTGCGCGGCCACATGTACGACGCCCAGCTGGCCGCCGCCGAGGCGGACGCCCAGGCCCAGGCCCGCGTGATCAGCAGCGGCTACAAGCACGGCCAGCAGCTGGCGGACAACGGGCAGCTGCCGTACCTGGTACTGGACCGCGACGGCCGGGTACTGGCCATGGGCGGCCCGCTGACCACCCAGCACCTGGCCGGGGATCCGCCCGCCGCCGTACCGAACCTGGCGCCGGACGACTGGCAGTCGGTCCAGCGGGTGACCATCGGACCGGCCGGGGCGGCCGCCGCCAACCGCTACTCGGGGCGCAGCTTCACGGCGATGGGCAGCTGGAGCCCGCTGCTGCGGCAGACCGACGAGAGCGGCCAGCCGGTCAAGCCCATGGTCGGCCCGTTCACGGTGTACGTGCTGGCCACCCCGTTCGCCGCCGAGGCCTCGCTGCGCACCATCGACCCGGTGCTGCGGCTGGGCGTGCCGGTCGCCGCGCTGCTGGTCGCGCTGACGGCCTGGCTGGCGACCAGCCGGGCACTGCGCCCGGTGGAGGCGATCCGCGCCGAGCTGGCCGAGATCGGCGAGCACAGGCTGGACCGCCGCGTCCCGGTGCCGCGCTCCGGCGACGAGCTCACCCGGATGGCCCGGACCACCAACGCCACCCTGGACCGGCTGGAGCGCTCGGCCGTGCAGCAGCAGCGCTTCGTCGCGGACGCCTCGCACGAGCTGCGCAGCCCGATCGCCGCGCTGCGCACCAACCTGGAGGTCTCGCTGGCCCACCCCGAGCGCACCGACTGGCCGGCCGCCACCCGGGAGGCGCTCACCTCCGTCGAGCGGCTCCAGCAGCTCACCGAGGACCTGCTGTTCCTGGCCCGAGGCTCGCACCCGGGGGCGGCCGGCCAGTTCACCGCCGTCGACCTGTCCGCCGTGCTGCGCGAGCTCGCCGACCAGTACCGCCCGGTCCTCGGCGCCCGGCTCGCCCTGCGGGTGGACGCGCCCGAGGCGGTGCTGGTGCGCGGCAGCCGCATCCGGCTGCACCGGCTGGTGCGCAACCTGCTGGACAACGCCCAGCGGCACGCGGCCGCCGAGGTGGTGCTGTCCGCGCGGCAGGCCGCGCACGGCTGCGTCCTGGAGGTCCGGGACGACGGCCCGGGCGTGCCGCCGGAGGACCGCGAGCGGATCTTCGAGCCGTTCACCCGGCTCGACGAGGCGCGCAGCCGGGACGCCGGCGGCAGCGGCCTGGGCCTGGCCATCGCGGCGGACATCGCCACCCGGCACGGCGGCACCCTGCGGGTCGCCCACGCCCCGCGCGGTGCCCGCTTCGTGCTGGAACTGCCGTCGGCCTGAAGGGCTTCGACGGCCTAGAGGGACTTCGACACGGGCGCGGCCACCGTCCGCAGCGGGACGGAGGCCCGCAGCCGGAAGCCCTTGCCGCGCTGCCCGGGCCCCGCCTCCAGCCGCCCGCCGACCAGCGCCAGCCGCTCCTCCAGCCCGGACAGGCCGTTGCCCGGCTGGGACTTGCCCGGCCCGCGCCCGTTGTCGGTGATCTCCAGGACGGCGTAGCGTTCGCCGCTCGCCTCCCAGCTCTCGTCCGCCGTCACCGTGCAGACGGTGGCGTCCTCGCCGTGCCGGACCACGTTGGTGACGGCCTCGCGCAGCGCCCAGGCCAGCGCGCCCGCCTCCTCGTCGGCCAGCGACGGCCAGGCGTCCACCAGCTCCGGCGCGGCCTCCAGCCGGACCTGCGCGGCGGCCAGCGCGGTACGGGCGGCGGCCAGTTCGACCGGCAGGGTCGGGCGGCGGAAGCCGGTCACCGCCTCCCGGACGTCGATCAGCGACTGCCGGGCGACCTGCTCGATGTCGGCGACCTGCGCCCGCGCCGCCTCGTCCTTGCCGGCGTCCATGAACCGTCCGGCCAGCTCGCTCTTCAGGGTGATCAGCGACAGCGAGTGCCCGAGCAGGTCGTGCAGGTCGCGGGCCAGCCTCAGCCGCTCCTCGGAGGCCGCCAGGTGCGCGACCGCGGCCCGGGCCTCGCGCAGCTCCTTCATGGTGGCGACCAGCCGTTGCAGGCCGGTCATCGCGACGCCGGAGAGGAAGGCGCTGAGCGCGAAGGTGGAGATGTTGTCGACGCCGGCGTGGATCAGCAGGCCGGTCACGACGGTGAGCACGGCCATCCCGACCAGCGCCCGCAGCGCGTGGTTCAGCGGCGTGATCACCGCGAGGCACACCGAGGCGTAGATGAACATGGTCAGGAAGGCGCCGCCGAGCACGAAGGAGGAGGCCACGGCGAGCGCGATCATCGTCGCGACGGTCACCTGGCAGGCCCGCGGCCTCATCCCCGCCTGCGAGCGGAAGATCACCAGCAGGACGTACGAGACCACGAAGACCGCCAGGCAGACCCAGCCGAGCACCTGGCCGGCCAGGCTGTGGCCACCGTTGATCAGGTCGCTCGCCGGGTAGGCCAGGTAGGTCATCCACAGCAGCATCCAGGCGACCTTGACCAGCAGCTGCCGCCGGCTCTCCACCGGGGCGCCGGGGACGTTCATGAACGACACGCGCGCCACACCCACCTCCGGCTGTTCGTCGGTGCGGTGGGCCCGGCGCGCGTCACTCATGTCGATCATCATGCCTGGCGGCTGTCACGGCGGTACAGCGCCGCGGCAGCGGCCACGAACACCGCCAGGAAGGCGGCCAGCCCGGCGACCGCCACCAGGTCCAGGGAGTGCCCGGGCTGCGTGAAGGTGGCCAGCTTGTTGTACAGGTACACCGGGTTGAACCGGGCGAACGTCTCCAGCGAGCCGCTCACCGGGAACCAGGTGCCGCCGAACAGCGACATCAGCATGTACGTGATCATCACGATGGTCTGCACCGAGTCCGGCGCCGCCGCGTAGCCGAGCGCCACCCCGAGCGCGGCGAAGACGAAGCTGCCCAGCCACAGCGCGGCCGCCAGTCCGATCCACTGCGCCGCGCTGAGCTCGACGCCCTGGCTCGCGCCGACCGCGAAGACCACCAGGATCGCCGGCAGCGTGGTCACCGCGCTCGCGCCGATCTTGCCGGAGGTGTACGCCCGGCCCGGCAGCGCGGTCAGCCGCAACTGGCGCACCCAGCCGCTCTTGCGCTCCAGCGAGATCCGCTGCGCGCTGCCGGTGAGGACCGCGCCGACCGCGCCGAAGGTGGCCATCGAGACCATGAAGTAGGTCTTCACCGGCAGGCCGCCGGCCAGCTTGTCGGAGCTGTAGGCGTGGATGAAGAAGAAGTACATCAGCGCCGGGTAGGCGATGGTGAAGAGCAGGTAGCGCCGGTTGCGGAGGGTCCGCAGGATCTCCAGCCTGATCAGGGTGGTCATCGCACGCTCTCCTTCTCGGCGTCGTCCTCGCGGTCCTGCTCCCCGGTGATGGTCAGGAAGGCCTGCTCCAGGCCCAGGCCGGTGACCTCCAGCCCGCGTGGGTACAGCCCCGCCCGGTAGATGCCGGCCACGCTCGCGTCGGCGTCGGCGGTCCGGATCCGCACCGTCCGCACCCCGGGGACCCGCGCGGTGACGTCCAGCGACTGCACGCCGGGCAGCGTGCGCAGCACCCCCTCGTCGGCCGGCCGTCCGTCCCCGTCGTGGAGTTCGAAGGCGATCCGGCGGGCCCCGGCCCGCGCCTTGATCTCCGCCGAGCTGCCGTCCGCGATCAGCCGGCCCCGGTGCAGCACCAGGACGCGGTCGGCGATCGAGTCGGCCTCCTCCAGGTAGTGGGTGGCGAACAGCACCGTGCGCCCGGCGTCGGCCTGGGCCCGCATGCTCGCCCAGAACGACTGCCGCACGCTGACGTCCATGCCGGTGGTGGGCTCGTCCAGCACGATCAGGTCGCTGTCGCCCGCGATGGCCAGGGCGAAGCGGACCCGCTGCTCCTGGCCGCCGGACAGCTTGTCGACCCGCCGCTCCGCCAGCTCGGTGATCCCGGCGTCGGTCAGCACCCCCGTGACCGACCGACCGCGCGGGTGCACGTCGCAGGCGAGCCGGACCAGCTCGCGCACCTTGACGTCGGACATCAGCCCGCCGCTCTGCAGCATCGCGCCGACCCGGCCGGCCTCGATCGCCGCCCGCGGGGCGCCGCCGAACAGGGTCACGCTGCCCTGGTCGGGCTCGCGCAGGCCGAGCAGCAGGTCCAGGCTGGTGGACTTCCCGGCGCCGTTCGGCCCGAGCAGGGCGACGGTCTCGCCCGGTCTCAGCACGAGGTCCAGTCCGTCCACGGCGCGCACCCGCCCGTAGCTCTTGCCCACGCCGCGGAAGGCGGCCACCTCGGTAACCATCGCCCCGCTCCTCTCCCCTGACGGTGTCGCTTTCGGTGCTGTTCGCACCACCTCAGAGTCCCGTGCGGGCGGGTCGTGGCGGCAGTGCCCGCCGTCGTGCCTTCGGCATGACGGATGTCATGCCGGCGGCCGGTACCCGGGTCACGCCGGTGATCCGGGTACCGGCCGCGGAAGGGCTGGTCAGGGCGCGGGCGGGAGGGACCGCACGGGGCTCACACGCCCAGCGAGCGCTTCACGAAGTCGACCTGGAGCAGCAGCAGGTTCTCCGCGACCTCCTCCTGCGGGGTCATGTGGGTGACGCCGGACAACGGCAGCACGGTGTGCGGGCGCCCGGCGGCGAGCAGCGCCGAGGACAGCCGCAGGGTGTGCGCGGCCACCACGTTGTCGTCCGCCAGCCCGTGGATGATCATCAGCGGGCGCTCCAGCCCGGCCGCGTACCCGTTCAGCGAGTTGGCGGCGTACACCTCGGGCCGCTCGGCCGGGTCGCCCAGGTAGCGCTCGGTGTAGTGGGTGTCGTAGAGCTCCCAGTCGGTCACCGGCGCCCCGGCCACCGCCGCGTGGAAGACGTCCGGGCGGCGCAGCACCGCGAGTGCGGAGAGGTAGCCGCCGTACGACCAGCCGCGGATGGCGACCCGGTCGAGGTCCAGCGGGAACTCCCCGGCGAGCGCCCGCAGCGCCTCCGCCTGGTCGTCCAGGGTGGCCCCGGCGAAGTCGAAGGCGATCGACTTCTCCCAGGCCGGCCCGCGTCCGGGGGTGCCGCGCCCGTCGGCGACGATCACGGCGAAGCCCTGGTCGGCGAACCACTGCGACTGCAGGTGCGGGTTGTGCGCCTGGTAGACGCGCTGACCGCCGGGGCCGCCGTACGGGTCCATCAGGACGGGCAGCAGGCCGTCCCGCTCGCGGTCGTAGCCGGTGGGCAGGAAGACGGCTGCCGGGATGCGGCGCTCGCCCGCGAAGCGGAAGACCGGACGGGCGGTGATGACCGGGGTCTCGGCGTACGAGGCGATGGTGGCGACGTCGTCGACCGCCAGGCCCTCGGGCAGGTCCCGGGCGACCTGGACCAGGGTGCCGGGCAGGTCGGGCTCGGCGGTGGCCCGGACGGTGATCCCGCCGCCGTGCACCGCGCTGGTGACGGAGGTGAACGGCCGTCCGTTGGCGGACTCCCAGCCCAGCCGCTCGCCGTCGTGGCTGATCCGGCCGACGCCGATCCAGCCCGGCTCGGGGTCGGTCTCCTCGGCGCCGCCGGCGGCGCTGAAGAACACCTCCTCCTCGGTGACCGCGACGACCGACCGGACGTGCAGGTCGGCCCCGGTCACGGCGCGGTCGCCGATCACCAGCGCCCGGATCCCTCCCTCGTCCGAGATCCGGACCAGCTTGCCGTCCGGGGTCCAGGCCGGCGCGCCCGGGAACAGCTCCAGCCAGACGCCGTCCTTCTCCTCGTGCAGCACCTCGGTGGCGCCGGTGGCCACGTCCAGGCCGAGGATCCGCTGGCCGTGCTGGTCGCGGGTCTGGACCAGGAGCAGCGGCACGCCGCCCTTCGACCAGTGGACCCGGCCCAGGTACGGGTAGGCCTCGCGGTCCCAGACCACCTCGGTGCGCCCGCCGTGCAGGTCGAACAGCCAGAGCCCGACCTCCGCGTTGGCGGTGCCGGCGGCCGGGTAGGCGACCTCGGCGGGCTCGCGGTCCGGGTTCGCCGGGTCGGCGATCCACCAGCGGCGCACCGGGCTGTCGTCGGCCCGCTCGACCAGCAGTCGGTCACTCTCCGGGGACCACCAGAAGCCGCGGTCGCGGTCCATCTCCTCCTGGGCGATGAACTCGGCCTGCCCCCAGGTGACGTTCGGGCCGTCCGGCTCGACGAGCACCCGGTCGCCGCTGCCGTCGGTGCGGGTCAGCCGCAGTTCGCCGGCGGTGTTGGCGTACGCGACGTGGGCGCCGTCCGGGGACGGCCGCGGGTCCAGCAGCGGGCCCTCGGCGGGCAGTTCGGCGGTGGCGCCGGTGGTGAGGTCGGCGGTGAACAGGCGGCCGGAGAGGGCGAAGGCGGCCAGGGTGCCGGCCGTGTCCAGGGCGTAGCCGACGATGCCGGCCGAGCCTTCGCGGCTGCGCTCGCGGCGGGCCTTCTCGGCCGGCGAGAGGTCCTCCTCGCCGCCGCCGAGCAGCGCGGCCGGGTCGGCGGCGACCCGCTCCTCGCCGGTGGCGGTGTCGAGGGTCCAGAGCAGGTTGGCCCGGTCGCGGCCCGAGCGCGAACGGAGGAAGACGACCCGCGAGCCGTCCGGCGCGACGGAGAAGGAACGGGGCGCGCCGACGGTGTAGCGCAGGGTCCGCGCGTACTGCCGCGGGAAGGTGTCGGCAGAGGTGTGGGAGGTCATGGCACCAGACCTTATGACGCCGGACCGCCGCCCCCGGATGCTCGTTGATCACTCGTTCGGAGCATCCTCCCCAAGTACGCCCCAAAGAGGTCCAAACCGCCTCCGACCGGCCTACGCGCCCCTCGGATGCCACAACGCCCCGGCACCCGCCGGCTCACCGAGTGTAATTCCCCCCTCACCCATCGGGTATGACTTGTCCGGCGAGTGATCGTCGGACCCCGTCCCGGACCACGGCCACCCGCAGCCCCCAGTCCCGCACTGTCCCTCGCCGCCCTCCCCGGGGGCGGCGTGCCCGAGAAGGGGTGAGAGCCGACATGGCCATGAACATCTCCGCCGCCGTGCTGATGCTGGTCATCGTGGTGATCCTGATCCGCCGGTCCGGCCTGAAGCTGGCGCACGCGATCATCTGCGCGCTGCTCGGCTTCTACCTGGCCTCCAGCTCGATCGCTCCGTCGATCAGCCAGGTCACCAGCAACCTCGCCGGCATGATCAACGGCCTGAAGCTCTGACCCCCGTCACCGCAGCCCCGGGGCCTGCCGCCGAACACCCGTCTGCGGGCGTTCGGCGGC
>NZ_JBHVFE010000175.1:0-16479 GCF_042801945.1 Kitasatospora sp. NPDC057542 | reverse complement strand
GAACCGTACGGAGCGGTCACCGCACCGGGTGCCCGGCCTCCCGCAGCGCGCTCTTGACCTCGCCGATCCGCAGGTCCCCGAAGTGGAACACGCTGGCGGCGAGCACCGCGTCCGCGCCCGCGTCGACGGCGGGCGCGAAGTCCGCGAGCTTGCCCGCGCCACCGGAGGCGATCACCGGCACGGAGACGGTCCTGCGCACGGCCCGGATCATGTCCAGGTCGTAGCCGTCCTTGGTGCCGTCCGCGTCCATCGAGTTGAGCAGGATCTCGCCGGCCCCCGACTCGGCGGCGCGGCCGGCCCATTCGACGGCGTCGAGGCCGGTGCCCTGGCGGCCGCCGTGCGTGGTGACCTCGTAGCCCGATTCGGTCTCGGTGCCGGGAGGGCAGCGCCGGGCGTCCACCGAGAGGACCAGCACCTGCCGCCCGAACCGCTTGGCGATCTCGCGGATCAGCTCCGGCCGCGCGATGGCGGCCGTGTTGACGCCCACCTTGTCGGCGCCGGCCCGCAGCAGCTTGTCGACGTCCTCGACGGCGCGGATGCCGCCGCCCACCGTCAGCGGGATGAAGACCTGTTCGGCGGTGCGGCGGACCACGTCGTAGGTGGTCTCCCGGTCGCCCGAGGAAGCGGTGATGTCGAGGAAGGTCAGCTCGTCGGCGCCTTCGGCGTCGTAGAGCTTGGCCATCTCGACCGGGTCGCCGGCGTCGCGCAGGTTCTGGAAGTTGACGCCCTTGACCACCCGCCCGGCGTCCACGTCCAGGCAGGGGATGACACGTACTGCGAGGGTCACGGCTGTTTGCCTTCCAGGGTCTTTGCCAGCCCGGATCGGTAGGCGTCGAGCTCGACCTCGACCATCATCCGGGAGTCGATCAGGCCCTCGACCACCACCATGGTGGCCACCGGGCGTGCGGCGTCGAAGAGTTCGCGGTGGGCGCGGCCCACCTCCTCGGCGTCGCGGACGTGGGTGATGTACATCCGGGTGCGGACCACGTCGTCCACGGTCAGACCGTACGCGGCCAGGGCCTGGAGCCCGACGCCGAACGCGGCGAGGGCCTGCCGGTACGGGTCGCCCTCGTGCTCGATCCGGCCGTCCACCCAGGCGGTGGAGCCGGCCACGTGCACGTGGTCACCCGCGGCGACCGCCCGGGAGTAGCCGAACTCGTCCTCCCAGGGGGAGAAGCCGCCGACCCTGCCGCGTACGATCGGACCGTCCGTCATCCTGAAACCGCCTCCAGGGCCTCTTCGAGGGTGAACTTCTGCTCGTAGAGTGCCTTGCCCACGATGGCGCCCTCGACACCCTCGCCGACGAGCGAGGCGATGGCGCGCAGGTCGTCCAGCGAGGAGACGCCGCCGGAGGCGACCACGGGCTTGTCCGTCGCGGCGCAGACGTCGCGCAGCAGCTGGAGGTTGGGGCCGGTCAGGGTGCCGTCCCGGTTGACGTCGGTGACGACGTAGCGGGCGCAGCCCTCCTGGTCGAGGCGCGCCAGCACGTCGAAGAGCTGGCCGCCGTCGCGGGTCCAGCCGCGGCCGCGCAGGGTGGTGCCGACCACGTCCAGGCCGACGGCGATCTTGTCGCCGTGCTCGGCGATGGCCTTGGCGACCCACTCCGGGGCCTCCAGGGCGGCGGTGCCGAGGTTGACCCGGGTGCAGCCGGTGGCGAGCGCGCGGGCCAGCGACTCGTCGTCGCGGATGCCGCCGGACAGCTCGACCTTGACGTCCAGCTGTCCGGTGACCTCGCGCAGCAGCTCGTAGTTGCTGCCTGTCCCGAAGGCGGCATCCAGGTCGACCAGGTGCAGCCACTCGGCGCCGGCGTTCTGCCAGGCGAGGGCGGCGGCCAGCGGCTCGCCGAAGGAGGTCTCGGTGCCGGAGGCGCCCTTGACCAGGCGGACGGCCTGACCGTCCCGGACGTCGACGGCGGGCAGCAGTTCGAGGCTCATCAGATCCAACTCTCAGACAGTCAGAGGGTGTTGACCCAGTTGATCAGCAGGGCGGCGCCGGCGTCGCCGGACTTCTCGGGGTGGAACTGGGTGGCCCACAGCGGGCCGTTCTCGACGGCTGCGACGAACGGGTGCCCGTGGGTGGCCCAGGTGACCAGCGGCGGGTTGATCCGCGCGCTGTGGGTCTCCAGCTCCCAGTGCCGCACGCCGTAGGAGTGCACGAAGTAGAAGCGGGTCTGCGGGTCGAGGCCGGCGAACATCCGGCTCTCCTCGGGCGCGTCCACGGTGTTCCAGCCCATGTGCGGGACGACGGGGGCCTCCAGCGGCTCCACGGTGCCCGGCCACTCGTCGCAGCCGGCGGTCTCCACGCCGTGCTCGACCCCCTTCTCGAAGAGGATCTGCATGCCGACGCAGATGCCCATGACCGGTCGGCCCCCCGCGAGCCGGCGGCCGACGATCCAGTCCCCGCGGACGGACTTGAGCCCGCGCATGCAGGCCTCGAAGGCGCCCACGCCGGGGACGAGCAGGCCGTCCGCGGCCATCGCGGTGTCGTAGTCGGAGCTGACGGTGACGTCCGCTCCGGTCCGCTCCAGGGCGCGCTGCGCCGAGCGGAGGTTGCCGGAGCCGTAGTCGAGGACGACGACGTTCTTGCCCATGTTCAGGTGTCCAGTCTCTATGCGGCGGGCGGCGGGTCTACAGGCGCATGAGGCCGGAGGCCAGGCACATCACGGAGCCGAAGGCGAGCACCAGGATGACGCTCTTCGACTGCTTCTGCTTCCAGAAGGAGATGACTCCGCCGGCCAGGAAGAGGCCGACGAAGATGAGGATCATCGCAGTATTGCTCACAGCGCACCCTTGGTCGACGGAAGGATTCCGGCCGCGCGCGGGTCGCGCTCGGCGGCGTAGCGCAGCGCCCGGGCCAGCGCCTTGAACTGGCACTCCACGATGTGGTGCGCGTTGCGCCCGTACGGCACGTGGACGTGCAGCGCGATCTGTGCCTGGGCCACGAAGGACTCCAGGATGTGCCGGGTCATCGTGGTGTCGTACGAGCCGATCATCGGCGCGATGCCCTCGGGCTCGGTGTGCACCAGGTACGGCCGGCCGGAGAGGTCCACGGTGACCTGGGCGAGCGACTCGTCCAGCGGCACCGTGCAGTTGCCGAAGCGGTAGATGCCCACCTTGTCGCCGAGCGCCTGCCTGAAGGCGGCGCCGAGCGCGAGGGCGGTGTCCTCGATGGTGTGGTGGGTGTCGATGTGCAGGTCGCCGTCGGTCTTGACAGTGAGGTCGAACAGGCCGTGCCGGCCGAGCTGGTCGAGCATGTGGTCGTAGAAGCCGACGCCCGTGGAGATGTCGGTCCTCCCGGTGCCGTCGAGGTCTATCTCGACCAGGACCGAGGTCTCCTTGGTGGTGCGCTCGACGCGTCCGATGCGGGACATGGGGGGTTACAGCTCCTTGATCACAGTGCGGACGGCGTCCAGGAAGGCGTCGTTCTCGGCCGGCGTGCCGGCGGTGACCCGCAGCCACCCGGGGACGCCGTTGTCGCGGACCAGGACGCCCTGGTCGAGGATGGCCTGCCACACCGCGCGGGTGTCGGCGAAGCGGCCGAACTGGACGAAGTTGGCGTCCGAGTCGGTGACCTCCAGGCCCATCCCGCGCAGCGCGTCGACCAGCCGGTCGCGCTCCTCCTTGAGCCGCCCGACGTACCCGAGCAGGGTGTCGGTGTGCTCCAGGCAGGCCAGCGCGGTGGCCTGGGTGACGGCCGACAGGTGGTACGGCAGGCGCACCAGCTGCACCGCGTCCACCACGGCCGGGTCGGCGGCCAGGTAGCCCAGGCGCAGCCCGGCCGCGCCGAAGGCCTTGGACATGGTGCGGCTGACCACCAGGTCGGGGCGGCCCTCGATCAGCGGCAGCAGCGAGGCGCGGTGCGAGAACTCGACGTACGCCTCGTCCACCACCACCAGGCTGGGCCGGGCGGCCTGCGCGGCCTCGTACAGCCGCAGCACGGTGTCGGCGTCCACGGCGGTGCCGGTCGGGTTGTTCGGCGAGCAGATGAAGACCACGTTCGGCCGGTGCTCCGCGATGGCGGCGACGGCGGCGTCCACGTCGATGGTGAAGTCCTCGTTGCGCGGGCCGGAGATCCAGGCGGTGCCGGTGCCCCGGGAGATCAGCGCGTGCATCGAGTACGAGGGCTCGAAGCCGAGCGCGCTGCGGCCGGGGCCGCCGAAGGTCTGCAGCAGCTGCTGGAGCACCTCGTTGGAGCCGTTGGCGGCCCACACCTGCTCACGCCGGACCGGGAAGCCGGTGGTCTTCCCGAGGTACGCGGCGAGACCCTCGCGCAGCTCGACCGCGTCCCGGTCGGGGTAGCGGTTCAGCCCGCGGGCGGCCTCGGCGACGCGCTCGGCGATCCGGGCCACCAGCTCCTCGGGCAGCGGGTACGGGTTCTCGTTGGTGTTCAGCTGGACGGGCACGTCCAGCTGCGGCGCGCCGTACGGGGACTGGCCGCGCAGCTCGTCCCGGATGGGCAGGTCGTCGATGCGAGTCACGGGAGTCACGAGCCCGACACCGTCCAGTCGCTGTGCCAGTTCCGTTCGTCTCCGACGAAACGTGCCTTGATCGCGTCCCCGTGCCCCGGCAGGTCCTCCGCGTTCGCCAGGGTGACCACGTGCGCGGCGACGTCCGCGAGCGCGTCCCGGTCGTACTCGACGACCTGGACGCCGCGCAGGAAGGTCTGCACCGACAGCCCGGAGGAGTGGCAGGCGCAGCCGCCGGTCGGCAGCACGTGGTTGGAGCCGGCCGCGTAGTCGCCCAGCGAGACCGGGGTCCAACGGCCGATGAAGATCGCGCCGGCGTTGACCACCCGGGCCGCCACCGCGTGCGCGTCGCGGGTCTGGACCTCCAGGTGCTCGGCCGCGTACGCGTTGACCACGGCGAGGCCCTGCTCCAGGTCGTCGACCAGGATGATGCCGGACTGCTTGCCGCCCAGCGCCTCGGCCACCCGCTCGCTGTGCTTGGTCTTCGCGACCTGCACGGCCAGCTCGGCCTCGACGGCGTCGGCCAGCGCCGGGGAGTCGGTGACCAGCACCGAGCCGGAGGTCGGGCCGTGCTCGGCCTGGCTGATCAGGTCCGCGGCGACGTCGCTCGGCAGTGCGCTGTCGTCGGCGAGGACGGCGATCTCGGTCGGGCCGGCCTCCGAGTCGATGCCGATCCGGCCGGCGAAGTAGCGCTTGGCGGCGGCCACGTAGATGTTGCCGGGGCCGGTGACCATGTTCACCGGCTCGCACTCCTCGGTGCCGAGGGCGAACATCGCGACCGCCTGGGCGCCGCCGACGGCGTAGACCTCGTCCACGCCGAGCAGGGCGCAGGCCGCCAGGATGGTCGGGTGGACGCGGCCCCCGAACTCCTTCTGCGGCGGCGAGGTGACCGCGATGCCCTTCACACCCGCCTCCTGGGCCGGCACCACGTTCATCACCACGGAGGACGGGTAGACCGCCAGCCCGCCCGGCACGTACAGGCCGACCCGCTCGACCGGCACCCAGCGCTGGGTGACCGTGCCGCCCGGCACCACCTGGGTGGTGTGCCCGGTGCGGCGCTGGTCGGCGTGCACGGCGCGGGCCCGGCGGATCGACTCCTCCAGCGCGGCCCGCACCCTCGGGTCCAGCGTCTCCAGCGCCGCGGTCAGCTGCTCGGCCGGGACCCTGGTCGACTCCAGCCGGACGCCGTCGAAGCGCTCGGTGATCTCGATCAGCGCCGCGACCCCGCGATGGCGTACGTCCTCGGCGATCGGCCGCACCTTCTCCAGGGCGGCCGCGACGTCGAACTCGGCACGGGGCAGCAGGTCACGCGGGTCGTCCAGCGAGCCGCGGAGGTCGATTCGAGAGATCACGCCACCCAGTGTAAGGAGTGGCCGGAACCGCTGGTCCCGTATTTCAGTCCGTGATACGAAAGGCGAGACGACCGGGGGGACGGGGGAAACCATGGCGGAGCGCGCTCCGGAGGGCTGGGACGGGGTCGAGCAGAGGCTCTGGGAGGCCTACCGCCAGGGCGGGATCCTGGACCTGCGGACCGGCGCGGCGGACACCGACGACCCCTTCGGCGACGCCCTCTGGGGCCCCGAGCGCACCGTCCGCGCCGAGGTGCTCGCCCACCTGCTGCTGGCCGGCCCGAAGCCCGCTCCCGGGCGGGTCGCCTCGCTGCGGCTCAGCGGCGTGCTGGTCACCGGCCCGCTCACGCTGGCCGGCGCCACCATCGACCGCTACGTCGAGCTCCAGGGCTGCCGCTTCGAGCAGAAGATCCTCATCTCCGAGGCCGCGGCCTCGACGCTGCGCTTCGTGAGCTGCCTGATCCCCCGGCTGGAGGCCTCCCGGCTCTCCACCACCGGCGACCTCCACCTGGCCCGCTGCCGCGTCCCCGAGGGCATCCGGCTCACCGACTCCAAGATCGGCACCGACCTGCTGCTCAACCAGACCGTGGTCGGCGGCGACCGCTACGCCCGCGCCATCTCCGCCGACGGGATCACCGTCAACCAGGACTTCGAGGCCGAACGACTGGAGACGAACGGCGAGTTGAGCATACGCACGGCCCGCATAGGCGGCCGGCTCTCGCTGCGCGGCGCCCAGCTGCGCGCCGTCCCGCAGAAGAACCGCGTCTGCCTCAACGCCGTGCGCGTCAGCGTCGGCCACACCCTCTACCTGACCGGCTCCGCCGACAACGGCTGGGCCGACTCCCGCGGCTACTACGGCTCCGGCTACGGCCGGGTCCCGGCGCCCGACGGTCCCATCACCCCGTTCCGCGCCTGGGGCCAGGTCCGCCTCTCCGACTCCCGCTTCGACAGCGCCTGCCTGATCTCCGGCGAGTTCCACCTGGAGGGTGACGACGAACTCGCCCTGCGCCGCATCCAGACCCCCGAGCTGCGCTTCTCCTGCAAGTCCCGTCCCACCGGCAAGGTCTCGCTCTCCCGCGCCCGGGTCGGCAACCTGGTCGACGACCCGGAGGCCTGGCCGCTGGGCAAGCACCTGGGCCTCACCGGCTTCGTGTACGAGAACCTGCGCCCGATCACCGCCTTCACCGTCCGGCAGCGGATCGCCTGGCTGGAGGGCTCCTCGGTGGACTTCCAGCCCGAGTCCTACGAGCAGCTCGCCGCCGCCCTGCGCCGCGACGGCGCCGACGACGACGCCCGCGAGGTGCTCTACGCCAAGCAGCGCCGGCGCCGCCGTACCCTGCCGCTGCCCGCCCGGGTCTGGGGCGCGGTGCAGGACGCCACCGTCGGCTACGGCTACCGTCCGGGCCGGGCCGGCCTGTGGCTGCTGCTCGCCTGGATCCTCGGCAGCCTCTGGTTCGCCACCCACCCGCTGGAGCCGCTCAAGGCCGACGAGCGCCCGCACTGGAACCCGGTGCTCTACACCCTCAACCAGCTGCTGCCGATCGTGGACCTCAACCAGGGCGGCTGGAACCCCGGCGGCCTCACCCAGTGGATCTCCGCCGGGCTGGTCGTCATCGGCTGGCTGCTCGCCTCCACGGTCGTCGCCGGCGCCACCCGGATGCTCCAGCGCGGTTGACCGTCAACCGCGCGACAAGGCCCCCGTCCGGGGAACTACGCTGTCCGCCGTGACAGAACGGCTGCCGCTCTTCCCGATGAACACCGTGCTCTACCCGGGCCTGGTGCTGCCCCTGAACGTCTTCGAGGAGCGCTACCGCCGTCTGGTCGCCGACCTGCTCGAACAGTCCGAGGACACCCCCCGGCGGTTCGGCGTGCTCGCGATCAAGGACGGCCGGGAGGTCGCTCCGGTCAGGCCCGAGGAGGGCCCGGCCGGTCCGCTGGACGGCCTCGGCACCGTCACCGGGGACCCGCTGGAGGCGATCTTCCGCATCGGCTGCGTCGCCGACGTCGCCTCCGTCCAGCACCAGCCGGACGGCCACTACGAGCTGCTGGTCACCGGCACGACCCGGTTCCGGCTGTGCTCGGTGGACGTCTCCGGCCCGTACCTGACCGGCGAGATCGAGCCGATCGAGGAGCGCCCCGGCGAGGGTTCCGGCGCGCTGGCCTCCGAGGTCGAGCGGGCGTTCCGGGTCTACCAGAAGCGCCTGGCCGGTGCCCGCGAGGCCAGCACCGTCGGCCACCAGGACCTCCCGGACGACCCCCAGGTGCTCTCCTACCTGGTCGCCGCCGCCTCGGTGTTCGAGACGCCGGTCAAGCAGCAGCTGCTCGCCTGCCCGGACACCGCCCAGCGGCTGCGCGCCGAACTCGACCTGCTGCGCCGCGAGACCGCCGTCCTCAGCTGGCTGCCCTCGCTGCCCGCCGTCGACCTCACCCGCCAGTCCTTCAGCCCCAACTGACCGAGGACCCCGAGGACCCCGCATGGCCAGGAAGACCAGGAAGGGCGGCCAGGGCACACCCGCCACCGTCGCCCTGGAAGCCGCCGCCGTCCCGTTCACCGTGCACGCCTACGACCACGACCCGGCCGCCGTCTCCTACGGCGGCGAGGCCGCCGAGGTGCTCGGCATCGCCCCCGAGCGGGTCTTCAAGACCCTCGTCGCCGACGTGGACGGCACCCTCACGGTCGGCGTGGTCCCGGTCACCGGCCAGCTCGACCTCAAGGCTCTGGCTGCGGCCGTCGGCGGCAAGCGCGCCGCCATGGCCGACCCGGCCGCCGCCGAGCGCAGCAGCGGCTACGTCCGCGGCGGCATCTCACCGCTGGGCCAGCGCCGCCCGCTGCGCACCGTCCTCGACGCCAGCGCGCTCGGCCACCCCACCATCTACGTCTCGGCGGGCCGCCGCGGACTCGAAGTCGAGCTCGCCCCCACCGACCTCGTCTCCCTCACCGGGGCCCGCACCGCCCCCATCGCCCGCTGAGACCACCCCGCGCCCTCACAGCAGGGGCCCGGGGAACCGTGCGGGGCGGAAGGCACCGCCCCGCACCCGGCGACGCTCAGTGCCCCGTGCCGCGCCCCGTCTCCGTGCCGCTCTCCGTCTCCGTGCCGCTCTCCGTCTTCGTGCCGCTCTCCGTCTTCGGCCCCGGCCCGTCCCACGGCCCCAGCGGAGCCCCCGCCGCAGACGCCCCCGTCGGAGCCCCCCAGTACGGCGGCGGGTCCTCCTCCCGCTTCCCGAACGCCGCGGAGAGCAGGAGCAGCACCACCATCGCCGTCATCGGCCACACCAGCAGCGCTCCCATCGCCCCCAGGTCGATGCTCGCGTCGAAGTGCCCGCCGTCGCCGACCCTCCGGGCCTCGCCGATCAGGTCGCTGCTCGGCCCGAGCCACCGCCCGATCCGCCAGGCCCCGACCGATCCGAGCAGCCCGCCGATGGTCAGCCCCAGCGCGACGCAGATGCCGCCGCCGCGCCGACGGGTGACCAGGAAGGCCCCGAGCGCGGTCACGATGCCGGCCCCCAGGCCGATGAGCACGAACAGCGCGTCGGCCCCGGCCCGCTGCTCCCCTTCGGGGTCCGCGTAGAGGATGCGGTCCCCGTCCACCACCAGCGGCACCTTCGGCGCCAGCCAGGCCCACAGCCCGGCCACCACCAGACCGGCCACCAGGCAGGCGATCACGACGCCGGCCCCGACCCGGACCTCCGGCAGCAGCCGCTGCCCCAGCGGGGTCGTCCCGTGCCCGAGGGCGGTGCCCCCCTGCGGAGGCGCGAACGGGTCGGACGCTGCGTCCGGCACGGCCTGCACATCGGCGGGCGCGGGATCCGGAGGTGTGTTCGGTACGGTCACAGGCCCCATCGTTTCACGACGGCCACTCGAACGACCCACCACACCCACTCGGTGCCCTGCCACGAAACGGCCTGCCGGGAAACGGCCTACCGCGAGACCGCCCGCCGGTACGCCCACGTGGCGACGGCCAGCGACACCACGCCCACCCCTGCGCAGACCGCCAGGTCCCCGAGGACCAGCGCCCAGTCCGGATCGGGCGTGAAGGTCCGCGCGAAGGCGTCCACCCCGTACGTGGACGGCAACAGGTCCCGCAGCCACTGCACCGGCTGCGGCAGGTGGTCCACCGGCAGCACGCCCAGCAGCAGGGCGGCCGACATCCCGAGCTGTCCGAGCATCGTCGCGATCTCCTGCCGCGGTGCCAGCAGCCCGCAGGCCGCCCCCAGCCCCGACAGCGCGGCCCCGGCCAGCGGCACGACCGCCAGCAGCACCCACAGCTGCCCGAGCGGCAGCCCGAACATCACCGCCCCGATCGCCGCCGTGGCGACCGTCCCCGGCAGGGTGAAGGAGGCGTACGCGGCGGCCGACCCCAGGACCACCGAGGCGGCCGGCACCGGCAGGGTCGCGTAGTGGTCGAGCCCTCCGGTGGCCCGCAGCTTGCCGAAGTACTGGGCGAGCAGGTTCAGCGCGACGAACGCCACCACCAGCACGCTCGACCCGGCGACCACCGACCGCGCCTCCGAGGACTGCCCGGCGTCCACCACGCCCCGCATCATCACCAGGATGCCCACGGACTGGAAGGTGGCCACGAACAGCAGCGGGATGCGCGCCACCCGCGCCCGGGCGAGCTGCGCCCGGTAGACGGCCGCGAGCGCCGGCAGCAGCCTGGCCGCGGGGGCGAGCGGGGCGGGGGCGGCCGTGGACCGGTCGGTCCGCGGGGGCACCGAGAGCAGCGTCACTTGGCCAGTCCTCCGTGGCGGCCGCCCAGCTTGAGGTAGGCGTCCTCAAGGCTCGGGGTGGCAAGGGTGAAGTCGTCGAGCGCGGCGAAGGCCGGGCCGGTGGTGACGGCGGCGACCAGTTCGCGGGCCTGCTCGGGGGTGGTGCGGACGGTCCAGCGGCGCCCGGTGCGCTCGGCCCGTTCGCGCAGCGCGGCGACGGCGGGCACGCCGAGCGGCGCCTCGTCCCGCCAGACCAGGTCGAGCCGGACGTCGCCGTCCACCAGCGCCTTGAGCCCGCCGGGCGTGTCGCAGGCGATCACCCGGCCGTCGTCCACCACGGCGACCCGGTCGAGCACCGTCTCCGCCTCGATCACGTTGTGGGTGACCAGCAGCACCGTCGTCCCGTGCTCCGCGCGGCGCCGGTCCACGGCGCTCCACACGGCCCGCCGGGCGACGGGGTCCATCCCGGTGGTGGGCTCGTCCAGGACGAGCAGCGGCCGCTCCCCCACCAGGGTGGCCGCGAAGCAGGCGAGCCGCCGCTGTCCGCCGGACAGCTTGGCGAGCGGCCGGCCGGCGATCGGCTCCAGCCCGAGTTCGGCCAGGACGTCCGCCGCCGCACTCCGGGCCTGCGCCCGGGTGAGTCCGCGCAGCCGCCCGGTGGTCTCGGCGGCGAGCGCCACCGTCAGTTCGTCCAGCGCGGTGGATTCCTGCCCGAGGTAGCCGAGCAGCCGCGCGGCCCGCTCGGGGTGCCGCACGATGTCGTGGCCGAAGAGTTCCACGGATCCCGAGTCGGGGCGCAGCAGCCCGGTGAGCTGGCGCACCAGCGTCGACTTCCCGGCCCCGTTGGGCCCGAGCAGCCCGAAGATCTCGCCCGGCCGCACGGTGAGGCTGATCCCGTCGTTGGCCCGGATCTCGCCGGCGGCCGCGCCGCGCCCGCTGCGGTAGGTCCTGACCAGGTCGCGCACGGCCACGCACGGCAGGGGTTCCTCGGGTGCTCGCCCGGCCGTCTCGTTCACGACCGAAGACTCTACGCGCTCATACGGGCGAACCGGACAACGGGGCCCGGCTCCGCCCCCCGGCCGGCGGATCGGCCGGCGGATCGACCGGCTCAGTCGTCGACGACCATCGACCCGCCCGGCACCCGCGCCGCCAGTTCCTTCCAGAACCCGGCCCGGATGGCGTAGCGGTCGTGCTCGTCGATCTGGTCGTCCTTGTGCGCCAGCAGCCCGAAGCGGGCGGCGTAGCGCAGCAGCTCGCCGTCCACCCGGTGCGGGATGCGCGGGTAGTCGGGCCAGAGCGTGGTGAGTCTTTCGGCGTCGCCGACGCGTTCGCTCCAGCGGCGGGCGAAGACCTGCCCGACTTCGTGGGCGTCGCCGCCGATGGAGGTGATGTCCTCCTCGCGGTCGGCCCAGCGCTGCTCGGCGGTGGTGAGCTGGGCGAGGGTGGGCAGGCTGTCGCCGGCGGTGACGGCGGGCTCCGGGGCGGGCCGGTCCACCCAGCCCCGGTCGGAGGACCATCGCAGCACCGGACCGGTCTGCGCGACGGCCCCGTGCCCGTTCGCCCCGTGCCCGTTCGCGCCGTGCCCGTTCGCGCCGTGCCCGTTCGCGCCGTGCCCGTTGGTGCCGTTCGCCACCGGGGTGATCGGGGTGACCGAGGAGGCCCGCCCGGCCAGGTCCTTCGGCGTCGGTACGACCTTGAGCGCGGCCGCGGCCGGCTGCGGCCCCCCGTTGGCGGCGGGTGCGGCGCTCGCCGGGGCCTCGGCCGCGGCAGCGGGCCGGACCACCGGCGGCACCACGGTGGGCAGCGCGGCGGGCGGGGCGGCGAGGATCTTGGCGATCTCCTGCCGGGCCCCCTGGGCCGGGAACATGCTGGAGTGCTCGCGCAGCGAGAAGGACCCCTCGATCCACTCCCGGTCCAGCACCCGCCGCTCGTCCGCCTCGCCGACCAGGTCCTCGGACTGGTTGAAGTCGCCGTCGGCGGCCTGGAGGGCCCACAGGTGGACGGCCACCCCGTGTTCCTTGGCGGTCATCATGCCGGGCAGCAGGTCCCCGTCGCCGGTGATCAGCACGACGTCGGCGCAGGCCCGGTTGCGGGCGAGTTCGGAGAGTTCGGCGTGCATCGCGGCGTCCACGCCCTTCTGCACCCAGCGTCCCTCGGCCCGGGTGAGCGCGCCGAGCCGTACGGTGACCCTGGGCAGCACCCTCAGCCGCCGGTGCTCGGGCATCGGGCGCCGGTCGGGCGCGGCGTCGAACCAGTAGATCCGCAGCAGCGGCAGCCCGGTCTCGGCCTCGGCGCGCTCTCGCAGCGCGGTGATCAGGGCCGTGTGGTTCACGGTGACCTTGGAGCGGGACGGATCCCCCGCGAGCAGGCTGGCGGCGGCGCCCAGCAGGTATCCGGCGTCCACCAGGACGACACAGCGGTCCATCGCGCACCTCTTTTCGCTCGCCCTCGGAATCAGTCGGGTGGGTCGATTCGGGAATGGGCGGTCCGCCCGCCGTCCGGGCGTGCCGAGGTGAGGGGCCCCCGTCGTCGCCCGATCGTTGGGTCACCTTTTACCCGCGGTTCGTCTGCCGAACCTCGCCGGTTGTCCCGGTCCGGCAACAGCCGGCCCGACGTGGAGCGACGGGGCGGCGGACAAAGAAGGCGGGCCCCGTTCAACGACGAGGCCCGCCCGAGGTCACGCAGCGGTGCTCCGACCGGCGGACGCCGGTGGTCGGCCGGTGGGGCTCAGCCCTTGAGCTCGGCGGCGACCAGCTCGGCCAGCTGGACGGCGTTCAGGGCTGCGCCCTTGCGCAGGTTGTCGTTCGAGACGAACAGCGACAGGCCGTTGTCCACCGTCTCGTCCACCCGGATGCGGCCGACGTAGCTCGGGTCCTGGCCGGCGGCCTGGAGCGGGGTGGGGATGTCGGACAGCTCGACGCCGGGGGCGCCGCTGAGCAGCTCGACGGCGCGCTCGGGGCTGATCGGGCGCTCGAAGCGGGC
The DNA here is from genome assembly GCF_042801945.1 of Kitasatospora sp. NPDC057542. Lineage (NCBI taxonomy): Bacteria > Bacillati > Actinomycetota > Actinomycetes > Kitasatosporales > Streptomycetaceae > Kitasatospora > Kitasatospora sp. NPDC057542. The sequence goes on along the minus strand of NZ_JBHVFE010000175.1, from coordinate 2,976 downwards.
GTTGATCTGCAGCGAGTGGCCGGAGAAGACCGGGACGCGCACGCAGGTGCCGGCGACCTTCAGGGCGGGAATGCCGAGGATCTTGCGGCTCTCGTGGCGGAGCTTCTGCTCCTCGTCGGTCTCGTTGGAGCCGTCGTCCACGAGGGAGCCGGCCAGCGGGACCACGTTGAAGGCGATCGGCCGCTGGTAGACCTTGGGTGCGGGGAACTCGACGGCACCGCCGTCGTGGGCGAGCGCGGCGGCGCCGTCCACGACCTTGGCGGCCTGGTCCTGGAGCTCGGCGACGCCGGCCACACCGCTGCCGGACACGGCCTGGTAGGTGGAGACGACGAGTGCGGCCAGGCCGGCCTCCTCGTGCAGCGGGCGCAGCACGGGCATGGCGGCCATGGTGGTGCAGTTCGGGTTGGCGATGATGCCCTTGGGGCGGTCCGCGATGGCCTCGGGGTTGACCTCGGAGACGACCAGCGGGACCTCGGGGTCGCGGCGCCAGGCGGAGGAGTTGTCGATCACCACGGCACCGGCCGCGGCGACCTTGGGGGCCAGGGCCTTGGAGGTCGAGCCGCCGGCCGAGAAGATCACGATGTCCAGGCCGGTGTAGTCGGCCGTGGCCGCGTCCTCGACGGTGACCTCGGTGCCCTGCCAGGGCAGCGTGCGCCCGGCCGAGCGGGCCGAGGCGAACAGCCGCAGCTGCTCCACGGGGCCGATTCCACCGGGAAGTCCGGCGCGCTCCGCCAGGATCTCGCGGACCACGCCGCCGACCTGGCCGGTGGCACCGACAATGCCGATCTTCATCTCCGACTACTCCTCTGAATGGTGCTGTTCACAGCCGCACTCTGCCCATCATGCCTTGTCACGCGGGTGGGACGGCCTGGTGTTCCACGGTGTGAGAGCGCGCCTACTGGTCCAGACCACTGGCGAGGGCCAGTGCGGCGCGGACCTCCGCCTCCCCGGCCGGCAGCAGTGGCAGCCGCACGTCCGGGGTCGGGATGCGGCCCTGGGCGTGCAGCACGCCCTTGGTCACCGTCGGATTCGGCGCCGTGAAGGCGGACAGCGCCAGCCCGGTCAGCCGGTGCCCGAGCGCCCGCGCCCGCTCCACGTCCCCGGCCTGCCAGGCCTCGACCAGCTCGACGAACCGGGCGGTCGCCAGGTGCGCGGAGGCGAGGATGCCGCCGGCCGCGCCGAGCGCCAGCATCGGCGAGAGGTAGGCGTCCTCGCCCGTGAGGAAGGCGAACCCCTCGGGGGTGTCGGCGAGCAGCTCGGCGGCCGTCTGGTCCAGCCCGCCGGTCGCGTACTTGACGCCCACCACGCCCTCGATCGCGGCGAGTTCGCGCAGCGCGGCGGTGGAGAGCTGCTGCCCGGTGCGGTACGGGATGTGGTAGACGAGCAGCGGCAGCGGGCTGCTCGCGGCCAGCGCCCGGAAGTGCGCGACCGTCCCGGCCTCGCCGGCCCGGACGAAGGACGGCGTGGTGACCAGCGCCGCCGCCTGCGGCACCCGCGCGCCGAGCGCGGCCAGCGCCTCGCCGACGGCCCGGGTGTCGCCGCCGGAGGCGCCGACGGTCAGCTGAGCCCCGCGCGCGGCGCAGGCGGCCGCGGCGACGTCCACCACCGCGTCCCGCTCCTCGGCGGTCAGCGCGGCCGGTTCACCGGTGGTGCCGAGCGCGACCAGTCCGGCCGCCCCGGCGTCCAGGACCTCGTGCGCGAGCTTCTCCAGCGCGTCGAGGGCGACGGAGCCGTCGGCGGCGAAGGGGGTGATCAGGGGGATGTGGATGCCCTTGAGTTCCATGCCAACGATCCTGCGGCCCGCCGATCGCCCAGGTCCAGTTCATGTTTCCGACGCTTCTCGTAAGCTGAACCGATGCTCGGCCGCGAAGGGCCTCGGACCCGGGTCTCCGGGGCGGGTCTCCGGGCAGGCCCTAGGCTGGCCCGATGCTGGATGTCCGACGCCTGCGCCTGCTGCGCGAACTCGCCCACCTCGGCACCATCGCGGCCGTCGCCGAGGCACTCTCCTTCAGCCCCTCGGCGGTCTCCCAGCAGCTGTCCGTCCTGGAGAAGGAGGCGGGCGTCCCGCTGCTGGAGCGCACCGGGCGGCGGGTCACCCTCACCCCGGCCGGGCGCAACCTGGTCCGGCACGCCGAGGCGGTGCTCGCCCTGCTGGAGCAGGCCGGCGCCGAACTCGCCCACGCCAAGCGGGGGTTGGCCGGTCCGCTGCGGATCGGCACCTACCCCTCGGCGGCCCGGGCGATCATCCCTGCGGTGCTCGCCGAACTGGCCGGCTGGCACCCGGGGCTGGAGCCGATGGTCACCGAGGTGGACCCGGCGGCCGTCGGCGCGGCGCTGCGGGCGGGCGAGCTGGACGTGGCGCTGGTGCACGAGTACGACCTCGTCCCGACCGATCCGGAGCCGGGCCTCGCGGTGACCCGCCCGGTCTTCACCGAGCCCATGTACCTGGCCGCCCGCACCCCGGGCACCGTCGCCGAGCAGCGCGGCGCACCGTGGATCATGTCCCCGCCGGACACGCTCTGCCACACCATGGCCGTCCGCGCCTGCGAGGCGGCGGGCTTCGCACCCCGGATCCGGCACCAGATCGACGACTTCACCACCGTGCTGGCCCTGGTGGCGGCCGGCCAGGGCGTCGCCCTGGTCCCCCACCTGGGCACGGCCGGGCCCCCGCCCGGCGTCGTCCTCACCCGCCTGCCGATGTACCGCCGCACCCGCGCCGCGTTCCGCGCCGGCGCCGGCTCCCACCCGGCCATCTCGGCCTTCGTCTCGGCCCTGCACACAGCCGTCCCGCCGGGGCTCGGCAGCGGCGCCTGAGGTTCCCGCCCCACCGGCGACTGCACGCTCGTCGCCGTCTGCACCAGCGCGAACACCGCCCGCGCGGCGTCCGGCGCCACCACCCCGTGCACCCACAGCGCCGGATCCGGGTGGTCGCCGCGCACCACGTCACCGCCGTGCAGCAGGGGGCGCAGCCGCTTG
>NZ_JBHVFE010000174.1:0-16479 GCF_042801945.1 Kitasatospora sp. NPDC057542 | reverse complement strand
GCGCGAACGCCACGGGCCCTTCCTGGGACCAGCTGGGGATCAGGCCGCGGCCTGCTCCCGGACCTCGGGGAAGTGGCAGGCCGACTCGTGCGCGGCCGGGCCCTCCAGCAGCGAGGGGACCGCGAGCAGCGGGATCTCCTCGGCGCACCGCTCCTCCGCCTTCCAGCAGCGGGTGCGGAAGCGGCAGCCGGACGGCGGGTTGGCCGGCGAGGGGATGTCCCCGTTGAGGATGATCCGGTCGCGGGACTCGCGCGCCGTCGGGTCCGGCACCGGCACCGCGGAGAGCAGCGCCTGGGTGTACGGGTGCGTCGCGTTCTCGTAGATCTCCGCGTCCGAGCCGATCTCGATCATCTTGCCGAGGTACATCACGCCGACGCGGTCGGAGATGTGCCGGACGATGGAGAGGTCGTGCGCGATGAACATGTAGGAGAGGCCGAACTCGCCCTGCAGCTGCTCCAGCAGGTTGATCACCTGCGCCTGGACGGACACGTCCAGGGCGGAGACCGGCTCGTCGCAGATGATGATCTCGGGCTTGAGCGCGAGACCGCGGGCGATGCCGATGCGCTGGCGCTGACCGCCGGAGAACTGGTGCGGGTACCGGTTGATGTACTCCGGGTTCAGACCCACGACGTCCAGCAGGTCCTGGACGGCCTTGCGGCGGTCGCCCTTGGGCGCCACCTCGGGGTGGATCTCGAACGGCTCACCGATGATGTCGCCGACCGTCATGCGCGGGTTGAGCGAGGTGTAGGGGTCCTGGAACACCATCTGGATGTTCCGGCGGACGGCCTTGAGGGCCGCACCCTGCAGCTTGGAGATGTCCTCGCCCTTGAACAGCACCTGACCGGAGGTGGCCCGCTCCAGGTTCATCAGCACCTTGGCCAGCGTGGACTTGCCACAGCCGGACTCGCCGACGATGCCGAGCGTCTCCCCCTTCTTCAGCTCGAAGGAGATGCCGTCGACCGCCTTGACCGCGCCGATCTGCTTCTTGAAGAGGATGCCCTGGGTCAGCGGGTAGTGCTTGACCAGGTCCTTGACCTCCAGGATGTTCTCAGCCATGGAGGGTCTCCTTCCAGAGGTGGCACGCGCTGCGGCGGCCGGTGAGCTCCTTGCCGTCCTTGTCCGTCACGTGGTGCAGCGTCGGGATCTCGGTGCGGCACAGGTCGGTGGCGACGTCGCAGCGGGGGTTGAACGCGCAGCCGGCCGGAACCTTCAGCAGGTTCGGGGGCAGGCCCTTGATCGCGTACAGCTCCTGGCCCTTCTGGTCCAGGCGCGGGATGGAACGGAGCAGGCCCTTGGTGTACGGGTGCGCGGGGTTCGCGTACAGCTCGTGCACCGGGGCGGTCTCGACGATCCGGCCCGCGTACATCACGGCGATCTTGTCCGCGACGTCGGCGACCACGCCGAGGTCGTGGGTGATCAGGATCAGGCCCATGTTGTACTCGGCCTGGAGCTCGGCGAGCAGGTCCATCACCTGCGCCTGGACGGTGACGTCCAGGGCGGTGGTGGGCTCGTCGGCGATGATCAGGTCCGGCTCCATGGAGAGCGCCATGGCGATCATGATGCGCTGGCGCATACCGCCGGAGAACTGGTGCGGGTAGTCGCCCACACGCTGCTTGGCGGCCGGGATGCGCACCCGCTCCATCAGCTCGATCGCCTTGTCCCGGGCCTCCTTGCGGGAGGCACCGCGGTGCACCCGGAACATCTCGCCGAGCTGGGCGCCGACGGTCATCACCGGGTTCAGCGAGGAGAGCGCGTCCTGGAAGATCATCGCGATCTTCTGGCCGCGGATCTGCCGGCGCTGCTCCTCCTTCATGGCGAGCATGTCCTCGCCGCGGTAGAGGATCTGGCCCTGGCTGATCTTGCCGGGCGGCATGTCGAGGATGCCCATGATGGTCTGGGCGGTCACCGACTTGCCGGAGCCGGACTCGCCGAGCACCGCCAGGGTCTCACCGGCGGCGACGGAGTAGTTGACGCCGTTCACGGCCTTGGCGACGCCGTCCCGGGTGTGGAACTCCACGTGGAGGTCACGGACCTCCAGCAGCGGAGTGCCCACCTCGAGGCGGGTCTTCTGGTTCTTCTCGATCACGGTGGTCATCGGGTCGTCACCTCTTCTCTCAGCGGAGCTTCGGGTCGAGGGCGTCGCGCACCGCGTCGCCGAGCATGATGAACGCCAGCACCGTGACGCTCAGCACCGCGGACGGGAAGAGCAGCACGTGCGGGGCGTTCAGGAAGCGGGGCTGGGCGTCGCTGATCATCAGGCCCCAGGAGATCTCCGGCGACTGGACACCGATGCCCAGGTAGGAGAGCGCGGCCTCGGCGCCGATGTAGACGCCCAGGCTGATCGCGGCGACGACGATGACCGGCGCGATGGCGTTCGGCAGGATGTGCCGGAAGGTGATCCGGCCGCTGCCGGCGCCGAGCGCGCGGGCCGCCATCACGTAGTCGTTGTTCTTGTTGGCCAGCACCGAGGCGCGCATGATGCGGAAGATCTGCGGCCAGCCGAGGACGGCCATCACCGCCGAGACGGTCCAGGCGTTGCCGACCTTGAGCATCGACATGATCAGCATGCCGCCGAGCAGCAGCGGGATCGAGAAGAAGATCTCGGTGAAGCGCGACAGGATGCTGTCGACGATGCCGCCCTTCCAGCCGGCCACCAGGCCGAGCAGGGAGCCGACGAGGGTCACCAGCGTGGTGGTCAGGATGCCGACGATGATCGAGTTGCGGGCGCCCCACACCGTCCGGGTGTAGACGTCGCAGCCCTGGACGTCGAAGCCGAACCAGTGGTCCCCGTCCGGCCGCTTCAGCGAGTCGGACAGGTTGCAGAAGCCGGCCGCGTTCGGGTTGGTGTCGGTGAACAGCTGCGGCACGGCCGCCACGATCATCAGGAAGAGCACCAGCGAGGCACCGATGATGAAGACCGGGTTGCGGCGCAGGTCGGCCAGCGCGTCGGACCAGAGGCTGCGGACGCGCTCCGGCTTCGCCTTCGTGGCCGGGGTGCTCTTGGGGCTGCCGCCGCCGGGCGCGGCCTCGGAGTCCTTGGTAATGGTGTCAGGCATAACGGATCCTCGGGTCGAGCACGGCGTAGAGCATGTCCACGAGCAGGGTGGTGACCAGGTAGATCAGCACCAGCAGCGTGACGACGCCGACGATGATCGTGCCCTGCTTCTGGTACACGGACTGGGCGAGCAGACCGCCGATGCCGTGAATGTTGAAGATCCTCTCGGTGATCACCGCACCGCCCATCAGGCCACCGAGGTCGGCGCCGAGGAAGGTGACGATCGGGATCAGCGCGTTGCGCAGGGCGTGCCGGCCGATCACCCGACGACGCTTCAGCCCCTTGGCGACCGCGGTGCGGACGTAGTCCGCGCGCATGGTCTCCATCAGGCTGGTGCGGGTCAGGCGGGCAACGTACGCCAGCGACATCGAGGCCAGCACGAAGGCCGGCAGCAGGTATGCGCGCAGCCCGTCGTCCTCGTTGAAGGAGACCGAGAAGAAGTCGATTCCGTAGTCGTTCTTCAGCTTGACGCCGAGGACCAGCTGCAACACGAAGCCGGTGACGAAGACCGGGATCGAGATGACGAACAGCGTGCTGATGAGCACCAGCTGGTCCAGGAACTTGCCCTTGCGCAGGGCCGCCATCACGCCGGCCAGCACACCGATGACCGCCTCGATGACGAAGGCGACGAGGGCGAGGTTCACGGTGTACGGGAAGGCGTCGCCGATCATGTCGCTCACCGAGCGACCGGTCAGGCTCTCGCCGAGGTCGCCCTTGAACACACCCGTTATGTAGTTCCAGTACTGGAGCAGGAACGGGTCGTTCAGGTGGTACTTCTGGCGGAGCATCTCCGCCACGATCGGGTCGGCGCGCTTCTCACCGGCCAGCGCCTGCACCGGGTCACCGGGCAGTTTGAAGACCAGCCAGTAGATCAGGAACGTCGCACCGATGAGGACAGGGATCGCCTGTAGCAGTCGGCGGATGACATAGCGGCCCATCAGACCTCCATACTTTCGGACAAGGAAGGGAGGCGGGAGGACTCGGACTGTGGTCCGGTCCACCCGCCCCCTATCGTCTGATTACAGATCAGGCCAGCTCGACCTCGGCCAGGTTCATGTGCCCCTGAGCGTCGGTGTCAAAGTTCTTGATCTTCTTGGTGTAGGCGGCGGAGGACATGTAGGTGTACACCGGGATGTACGGCAGGTCCTGAACCAGGACGTCGTCCGCCTGCTGGTAGAGCTTCAGGCCTTCCTCGGGGGTCTTGGCCTGGTCGGCCTGCGACAGCAGGCTCTCGAACTGCTCGTTGACGTAACCGCCGTAGTTCGAGCCGCTCTCGATGGCGACCTTGGAGAAGATCGGGCGCAGGTAGTTCTCGATCGACGGGTAGTCCATCGACCAGGCCATGCGGAAGGCGCCCGAGTACTCCTTCTTGCCCAGCGCGTCGAGGATCTTGCCGAACTTCTCGAACGGCTTGAAGGTGACCTCGACGCCGAGGTTGGCCTTCAGCTGGTTGCCGACGGCCTCGATCCACTCCTTGTGGCCACCGTCGGCGTTGTAGCCCAGCTCGATGGTGTTGTTCGGGACACCGCCGGCCTGGGTGAAGAGCGCCTTGGCCTTGGCCGGGTCGTACTTGGCGGCGTCGCCCAGGGCGCCCTTGCGGTAGCCCTCGACCAGCGGGTTGACGAAGTCGTCGGCCGGGACGCGGGTGCCCGAGAAGATGGTCTTGGTGATGGCCTCGCGGTCGATCGCCATCGAGATCGCCTTGCGGATCTCCGGCTTGCCGTAGGCGGCCGGGTTGGTGGCGATCGGGAAGCCGATGTAGCCGACGCCGGACTCCGGCTTGTAGATGTAGCGGTCGCCGAACTCCTGGGCGACGGTGGACATCGCCGAGATCGGGAGCTTGTCGGTGGCCTGGATGTTGTCGGCCCGCAGGTCGTTGTACGCGGTGTCCAGGTTGTCGTAGATCTTGAAGGTCACGCCCGCGAGCTTCGCCTTGGTGTCGAAGCTCGGGAAGTTCTCGTAGCGCTTGACCTTGATCTGCTTGTTGTGCTCCCAGGCGCCGTCCATCTCGAACGGGCCGTTGCCGATCGGCTTCTCGCCGAAGGCCTTCGGGTCGCTGAAGAACGCCTTCGGCAGCGGGTAGAAGGCGTTGTAGCCCAGCATGGTCTTGAACTGGGAGAACGGCGCGGTCAGGGTGACGGTGAAGGTCTTGTCGTCGACGACCTTCAGACCCTTGAGCTCCGTGGCGGTCGGCTTCTTGTCCTTGCCCGGGGCGAGCTCGTCGGAGCCCTCGATCTTGTTGAAGAACGGCATGCCCTCGGCGGCGTTGTCCTGGTTGGCACCCCAGTTCCAGGCGTCGACGAAGGACTGGGCGGTGACCTTCTCGCCGTTGTGGAAGGTGTAGCCGTCCTTGAGCTTGATCGTCCAGACCTTGCTGTCCGGGGACTCGATCGACTCGGCCACGCGCAGCTTCGGCGCGTTGGTCTTGCGGTCGTAGTCGACCAGACCGGCGAAGACCGCGTTCAGGACCTCGGAACCCTCGGACTCCGCGGTGTTCTGCCCCACCAGGCCGTGCTGCGGCTCGCCGAGCTCGACGGCGATGGTGCCGCCGCCGGAAGCGGCCTTGCTGTCGCCGCTCTTGGAGCTGGTGCTGCATGCGGTCGCCGCGAGGGCAATCGCGGTAGCCGCGACGAGCCACTTGGTCTGGGTTGCACCACGCATGGGGGATGCCTCCTGAATTCGACTATCCGACGAGGAGAGCACGACAGGCGGTCGAGACCGTTCCCGCTGTGCCGTCCGCGCTCGTGGTTTCGGCGCGCACCCCTGCGCGTTCACCCGTGACCCGAGCCTGACTGCACCCACTATCCGTCACGCACGGACACGAAAGTGACCAGCGGCGATCTCAATTAGGTCACATGAACAGTCGGTAAGTTTCGAAAATCGGACATTTGAGACATAGCCAGACAGGCACCAACCGGACAGTCGTCACGGATGACGAACTGTCATGTCCGCTCAGCGGACACTCGGGTGTGATGAGCGCTATTCCGTTAATAGCGCTCCCGACAACTTGGAGTAGTTGAAAAAGTTCGCCCCCCTTCCCATGGGAAAGGGGGGCGAATCATTCCGGCCAATGGCCGTTCAGTGCGTCCGGATCACGCCTTCTTGGCGCGCGAGGCGGTGCGTCCGCGGTCCTTCTGGTCGAGGACGACCTTACGGATGCGAACCGTCTCCGGGGTCACCTCGATGCACTCGTCCTCGCGGCAGAACTCCAGCGACTGCTCCAGCGAGAGCTTGCGCGGCGGGACGATCGACTCGGCCACGTCGGCGGTCGAGGACCGCATGTTGGTGAGCTTCTTCTCCTTGGTGATGTTCACGTCCATGTCGTCGGAACGCGAGTTCTCACCGACGATCATGCCCTCGTACACCTCGGTGCCCGGCTCACAGAAGAGCACGCCGCGCTCCTGCAGGTTGGTCATCGCGAAGGCGGTCACCACACCGGCCCGGTCGGCGACCAGCGAGCCGTTGTTGCGGGTGGTCAGCGTGCCGAACCACGGCTCGTGGCCCTCGTGGATCGAGTGGGCGATGCCGGTGCCGCGGGTGTTGGTGAGGAACTCGGTCCGGAAGCCGATCAGACCGCGGGACGGCACGACGAACTCCATCCGGACCCAGCCCGAGCCGTGGTTGGACATGTTGTCCATCCGGCCCTTGCGGATGCCCATGAGCTGCGTGACCGCGCCCATGTGCTCCTCGGGCACGTCCACCGTGAGGCGCTCGACCGGCTCGTGGGTCTTGCCGTTGACCTCCTTGGTGACCACCTGCGGCTTGCCGACGGTCAGCTCGAAGCCCTCGCGGCGCATGGTCTCGATCAGGATGGCCAGCGCCAGCTCACCACGGCCCTGCACCTCCCAGGCGTCCGGGCGCTCGGTGTCCAGCACGCGCAGCGAGACGTTACCGATCAGCTCGCGGTCCAGGCGGTCCTTCACCTGGCGGGCGGTGACCTTGCGGTCCACCTTGGCGCCGGACTTGGCGTCCGCGCCCTTGCCGCTGCCGCCACGGCCGACCAGCGGCGAGGTGTTGGTGCCGATGGTCATCGAGATGGCCGGCTCGTCCACCGTGATCAGCGGCAGCGCGACCGGGTTCTCCGGGTCGGCCAGGGTCTCGCCGATCATGATGTCGGAGATGCCGGCGACGGCGCAGATGTCACCGGGGCCCGCCACCTCGGCCGGCTTGCGGGTGAGCGCCTCGGTCATCAGCAGCTCGGAGATGCGAACGTTCGAGATGCTGCCGTCGCGCTTGATCCAGGCCACGGTCTGGCCCTTGCGCAGCTCGCCCTGCTCGACGCGGAGCAGCGCGATGCGGCCGAGGAAGTTGTCGGCGTCCAGGTTGGTGACGTGGGCCTGGAGCGGGGCGTCCTCGTCGTAGCTGGGGGCCGGGACGTGCTCCAGCAGGGTGGAGAAGAACGGCTCCAGGTTGGTGCTGTCGGCCGGGACGGTGCCGTTCTCCGGCTTGGTCAGCGAGGCGACGCCGTCACGGGCGCAGGCGTAGACGATCGGGAACTCGATCTGGTCCTCGTCCGCGTCCAGGTCCAGGAACAGGTCGTAGGTCTCGTTGATGACCTCGTCGATCCGGGAGTCCGGACGGTCGGTCTTGTTGATGCAGAGGATGACGGGCAGACGGGCCGACAGCGCCTTGCGGAGCACGAAGCGGGTCTGCGGCAGCGGACCCTCGGAGGCGTCGACCAGCAGGACGACCGCGTCCACCATCGACAGACCGCGCTCGACCTCGCCACCGAAGTCGGCGTGGCCCGGGGTGTCGATGATGTTGATGGTGATCGGCGCGCCGCCGTCCTTGGGGTGGTACTTGACCGCGGTGTTCTTCGCGAGAATGGTGATGCCCTTCTCACGCTCCAGGTCGTTGGAGTCCATCATCCGGTCGTCGAGCTGCTGGTGGGCGGCGAAGGCGCCGGCCTGCTTGAGCATGGCGTCGACCAGGGTGGTCTTGCCGTGGTCGACGTGGGCGACGATGGCGACGTTACGGATGTCGTTGCGCGTGGGCATGCCTTGCGGATTCTCCCGGAATCGTGGGTTGCGGCGCCCGGCTGCGTGACGCGCACTTGCGATCCCTGTCGATCGCCGCCGCCCGTTCCGCCTGCTACTACCGGTCCACCCGCCGGGCACATGGCCATGCCTCGGCTTCCTCCTATCGTACGGGGAAGGGCCGAGGTGGGCGGAAACGAGCCGGTCCGGCGGGATCAAGATCACAGGTGGGTCACACTCCCTTCACCCGGCGGCCGGGTTCCGACACCCTTCCGTTCGTGATCCGACACCTCTGCTCCCTCCGGCCGGCCCCGGCCGGCTGCTCGCACGCCGCCGCCCCCGTCGCCGACGGGCGTCCGGCGCAGGCCGGGAAGGCCCTCGCCCGGGCCCGCACGCAGTGCCCCGAGCCGGCCGGGATCGCCGGCGTCGAACGCCTGCCGGCGCCGGTGCCCGCGGCGGTGGCCCGGTGAGCGTGCCGATCGTCCTGGTGCACGGCACCCGGTTCAGTGCGGGGCAGTGGAGCCCGCAGCTGGCGGCGCTGCGGGAGGAGTTCCCGGTGGTGGCCGTCGACCTGCCCGGGCACGGCGCCAGGCGCGGAGAACCGTGGAGCCTGACGGCCGCCTGCGCGGCCGTCGCGGCGGGGGTCGAGGAGCTGGACGGCGGGCCCGCCCTGGTGGTCGGGCACTCGCTGGGCGGGTACGTCGCGCTGGAGTTCGCCCTCCGCAGCCCGGAGCGGCTGCGCGGGCTGGTCCTCGCGGGCGCGAGCGCCGACACCCGGGGGCGCTGGGCGGTCCCCTACCGGGCGGTCGGCGCACTGGTGCCGCACGTCCCGGCCGAGCGGCTGTCCCGGTGGAACGACGGGCTGCTGCGCCGGCTCTACCCGCCGGAGGTGGTCGCGGCGACGATCCGCGCCGGGTACGGCTTCGAGGCCCTGCCCGCCGCCTGGGCCTCGGTGCTCGGCCGCTTCGAACCGGGCGTCCTGCGCCGGGTCGAGGCCCCGGTGCTGATCCTGAACGGGGAGAAGGACACCGCCTTCCGCTCCGGCGAGCGGGCCTTCGCCGCCGCCCACCCGCACGGGCGGGCCCGGATCGAGCTGGTTCCCCGGGCCCGGCACCTCGCCAACTTCGACGCCCCGGAGGCCTTCACCGACGCCGTGCGCCGCTTCGCCCGGGAGCTCTAGCTGCTCCAGCCCACGTCCTGGAAGCGCGGCCACCCGAACCCGTACGCGCCCACGCCGGCCACCCCGGTCCGGACCCCGACCAGCTCCGGCCTCTGGTAGAGCGGCACCGAGTGCCCGAGCTGCCAGATCCGTACGTCCGCCTCCTGCAGCATGTCCAGCCGGGCCGCCGGGTCGAGCTCGGTGGACGCCCGGTCGAACAGCCGGTCGATCTCCTCGGTGCCGCTGCGGCCGTAGTTGGTGCCGGGGTTGACGGTGCCGTCGGCGTTCGGCCGGGGCTTGGCGTACGTGGGGCGCTGCTCGGACGCCGAGCCGGGGCTGGCCGGCCAGGAGAAGAGCGCGAGGTCGAAGTCCCCGGCCGCGAGGTGCTCCTTGACGAAGGTGTCGGTGGACGCGGTCACCGTCTGCACCGCGACGCCCTGCTCGGCGAGGTTCTCGGTGAGCGCGTCGGCGGTGCGCTTGGCGGTCGCGGAGCCGGCCGGGACCAGCAGCCTCAGCGCCAGTTCCGTCCCGTCCTTCGCCCGGGTGCCGCCGCCGGCCGGCCGCTTCCAGCCGGCGCCGTCGAACAGCCCGGCGGCATCGGCGGGGCCGACGGCCCCACTGTTGTCGCGGTACCCCTCCTGGTCCCCGGCGAACAGGTGGCTGCCGAGCGGGGCGGGCGCGAGGCCGAGCGGGCTGAGAGCGGCGTCGGCGATCCGCCGCCGGTCGACGGCCTGGCCGAGCGCGAGCCGCAGCGCCGGGTCGGAGAGCGGGCCCCGCGCGGCGTTCACCGTGAGCTGGGTGAGCGAGGGCGCGGCAGCCCGGTGCACGGTGACGTTCGGCAGCGCATCGGCCCGCTTCAGGGCGAGCGCCGCCGTCTCGGGCGCGGCGGCGGGCGGTGCCGCTGCCGCGGTTGGGCTGCCGGACGGCGCGGAGGGGCTGCCGGACGGCGCGACCGACACCGCCTGGTCCACCGCCGCCGTGAGCGGGGCGATGTCCAGCCCGTCCTGGTCGAGGTCGTCGAGCCGCTGCTCGGGCGGCGTCGCGAGGAAGTCGATCCGGTCGATCTTCGGCCGGTCACCCCACCAGAGCGGGTTGCGTCCGACCGTCACCCGCCCGCCCTCGTCGTTGTACTGGGACACCGTGTACGGCCCGGCGGTCAGGTGCGCCCCGCCGACCAGCGCCTGGTTGAACGAGGCGGCCGTGGCGGTCTCGGCCGCCGGGTAGAGCGGCCCGAACAGGGACCGCCACTCGGCGTACGGCCGCCGGAAGGTGACCCGGATCTCGTGCGGGTCGGCGCCCTCGGCGATCACGTCGATGGCGTCGTACCCGGCCGGGTGCCCGCCCTCGTAGGCCCGGTCGAGGCCGGCGAGGGCGGTCCGCTGGGCGGTGAAGTCGGCGACGGAGAGCGGGGTGCCGTCGCTCCAGACGGCTTTCGGGTTGAGCCGGTAGGTCACCACCTGCGGCTCCTGCCCGGGCGGGGTGGACACGGCGCCGGCCAGGTAGTCCGGGTCGGGGACGGGCCGCCCGTGCTCGTCGAGCCGGAACAGCGACGGGTAGAGGGCGTGCGCGAGCAGTGCCGAGTCGGCGGTCGCGGCAGGCTGGTAGACGTTGAGCGTGGCGGGCACCCGGTCGACGGCCCACCGCAGCACCCCGCCGTCCTCGACGGCGTCGCGGTCGGCGGGCCGGACGTCCCCGGTGGTGGTGGTGGGATCGGCCGAGGCCGGTACGGGCTCCGGGGTACGGGCCGGGGCCGGGCTGTCGGAGCAGCCGCCGAGACCGGCGACGAGCAGCAGCACGGCGGCTGCGGCGGTGAGCTGGCGGACGCGCATGGCGGCCATCGAACGCCGCCGCGGGCACCCGGCACGGGCCGACACGGCGGGCGGCCGGGCGACTGCACCCGACCGGCCCACTGCTGAACGGCTACAGCGCCAGCTCGAACCAGACGATCTTGCCCTTGGGCGTGCGCCGGCTGCCCCAGCGTTCGGCCAGCAGACTGACCAGTTGCAGGCCGCGCCCGCCCTCGTCGGTCTCCTGGGCGCGCCTCTGCCGGGGCTGTGCGTAGCCGTCGTCCCAGACCTCGCAGACCAGGCTGCGTTCGCGCAGCAGCCGCAGCCGGATCTCGCCCCGCCCGTGCTTGAGCGCGTTGGTGACCAGCTCGCTGACCAGCAGCTCGGTGGTGTCGACCAGCTCCTCCAGGCCTCGGGAGAGCAGCCAGCTGCACGCGAGCTCGCGGGCCTTGGCCACCGAGGTGGGCTCGGGCGGCAGGAACCAGTTGCCGACGGCGTCGTCGGGGAAGGCGTGCACCTTGGCCATCAGCAGGGCGATGTCGTCCTCGCCGTGGTGCGGGTTGAGCTCGCCGAGCACGTGGTCGCAGAGGTCCTCCAGCCCCTTGCCCTCGTCGGAGAGCGCGGTGCGGAAGGCCCGCAGGCCCTCGTCCAGCTGGTGCTTGCGGCTCTCCACCAGGCCGTCGGTGTAGAGGGCGAGCACGGCGCCGTCCGGGAGGTCGATCTCGACCTCCTCGAAGGGCTCGCCGCCGACGCCGAGCGGCAGGCCGGGCGGCACGTCGAGCATCCGGGCGCCCTCGCCGGGGCTGAGCAGGACGGGCGGCAGGTGGCCGGCGTTGGCGAAGAGGCAGCGGCGGGTGACGGCGTCGTAGACCGCGTAGACGCAGGTGGCCAGGTAGACCTCCCGGGCCTCCTCGTCGGCCGTCGAGGTGAGCCGCCCGTACGGGGTGGGCGGGCCGGCCGGCACCGAGTCGTCGCCGAGGCCGCGGGCGATCTCGTCCAGGGCGCCGAGCACCTCGGCGGGGTCCAGGTCGAGCATCGCCAGGGTGCGGACGGCGGTGCGCAGCTGGCCCATCGCGACGGCGGCGCGCAGGCCGCGGCCCATCACGTCGCCGATGACCAGCGCGGTGCGGTTGCCGGGCAGCGGGATGACGTCGAACCAGTCGCCGCCGACCTCGGTGTTGTTGTTGCTGGGCAGGTAGCGGCAGGCGATCTCCAGGCCGCTGGCGGCCGGGTTGCCCGGGGGCAGCAGGCTGCGCTGGAGGATCAGCGCCCGCTCGTGCTCGCGCCGGTAGAGCCGGGCGTTGTCGATGCAGACGGCGGCGCGGGCGACCAGTTCCTCGGCGATCGCGACGTCGCGGGCGTCGAAGGGCTCGCTGCCGATCGCCCGGGAGAGCTGGACGAGGCCGAGCACCTGGTCGCGGGCGACCAGCGGGACGATCAGGGTGGAGCGCAGCAGCGGGTCGGGCCCGGGCTCGGGGACGACGCTGCGGCCGGTGCGCAGCGCCCGGGCGTGCGGGGAGCGGCGCGGGTAGCAGAGGGTGCCGCCGGCCTCGGCGATCGGCAGGCCGGTGACGGATCCGAGCACCGAGGAGGCGCCGCCGACCACGCTGGAGACGGCGACCCGGCGCAGTTCGCCGCTGCCGTCGGTGAGCACGGTGTCGCCGAGCCGGCCGGCGCTGGGCACGGTCTCGCCGGAGAGCAGCGCGGTGTAGAGGTCGACGGTGGCGAGGTCGCAGAACGGCGGGACGACGACGTCCAGCAGTTCCTTGGCGGTGGTCTCCAGGTCAAGTGTGGAGCCGATGTGCGCGCTGGCCTCGTTGAGCAGGGCCAGGTTGCGGCGCACGCCGTCGGCCTCGCGCTCGGCGACGTGCCGGCTGGTGACGTCGGAGACCTGCCCGGCCACGCCCGTGGTCTGCCCGGCGGCGCCGTTCAGGCGGTACAGCGAGACGGCCCAGAGCCGGTTGCCCTCGCGGGTCGGTACGGCGCCGTGGAAGCGCAGGTCGAAGACGGGCTCGCCGGTGGCCAGGACCTTGCGCAGGGCGGCGGTGAGCCGGTCGGCCTCGGACGGCGGGAAGAGGTCGTACGGGGTGAGGCCCTCCAGGTCGGTGGGGACCAGGCCCATGCCGGAGGCGAAGGCGTCGTTGACCCGCTGCAGCCGCAGCCGGTCGTCGAACAGCACGAAGCCGGTGGGCGTCTGCCCGAACACGGCCTCGGAGGCGGCCAGGTCGGTCTCGATCCGGCGCAGCCGCCCGAGGTCGACGGCCAGGCAGGTGGCGCCCGCGGTGGGCAGGGCGCTGTCGGGCATCAGGTAGAGCTCGGCGAGGCCCTCGCCGCCGTCGGCGGCCCGGTACGGGGTGGTGCCGACCCACTCCTCGCCGGTCAGGGTGCGTTCCAGCCGGGCCCGGCCGCGCTGCCAGAGCTCGCGGGGGACGAAGGTGGTGATCGGGTCGGCGCCGACCGCCTCGGCGGCCGGGACGCCGAAGAACTCGGCGGCGCGCTCGCTCCACTGGCTGATCCGCCCGTCGGGGCCGATCGCGAAGGTGGCGACCCGGATGTAGTCGTAGATCGAGCCGGGGCCGCCGGCGCCCCACGCCCGGTCCCCGGGGACGGGGCGGTGGCCGCGGCCGGTGACCGCGCCGTCCGGTACGGGCAGGTGCACGGAGCCGGCCTGCCCGGGTACAGCGGCATGACGGCTGCTGCTCGGCGACGTGCTCCGTGCCGGAGTGCTGTTCAACGGACCGACCCCTCCAACCCGCGACCGTCCGGATGTCGAGAAGACCGAGTATTCATCATCGAGGGGTACGTTCACACGCCCTCAACATCACAACATCAGATCGGGCGAAGGTTTTTGTCCTACCGCCCGCGCAACCACAATGCCACGCTCGCGCCCCCTTCCGGAGCGCGCGCTCCCCCTGAGCTCCCGATGGCACATGCGGCACCGCTCCCCTGCTGTTCGCTCCGCTCACGATCCGTCGGGCTCACTACCCGGCAGCGCCTGTTCGAACCAGACCACCTTGCCGATGCCCTCGGCCCGGGCGCCCCAGCGCAGCGCCAGCAGGTGGACCAGCTCCAGACCGCGCCCGCCCTCGTCGGCCTCGGCCGCGTGCCGCTCCCGGGGCGGGTCGGGCAGCGGGTCGGAGATCTCGACCAGCAGCGTCTCACCGAGCGTCAGCCGCACCCCGATGGGGGCGCTGGCGTACCGGACGGCGTTCGTGACCAGCTCGCTGACCAGCAGCTCGGCGGTGTCGGTGAGCTCCTCGACGCCCCACTCGGCGAGCATGGCGCGGACCAGCCGGCGGGCCCGGGAGACCGCGGTGGGCTCGGCCGGCAGGGTCCAGCCCGCCGTCGGGGTGCCGGCCTGGCCGTGGCCGAGCCGGGCCAGCAGCAGCGCGACGTCGTCCGGTTCCCGGCCCTGCTCCATGGTGTCCAGCACCGCCTCGCAGGCGGCCTGGATGGAGGCGTGCGGTTCCTGGAGCACGGTGATCAACCGGTCGAGGCCGACGTCCAGGTCCTTGTCCCGGGACTCGACCAGGCCGTCGGTGCACAGCGCCAGCAGGCTGCCCTCGGGGATCTTCAGTTCGACCGACTCGAACGGAACTCCGCCGACGCCGAGCGGGGCTCCGGAGGGCAGGTCGAGGATGCGGCCGGCGCCGCCGGGCAGCGGGCCGCCGGTGTGGGTCGGCTCCGCGACGTCCTCTCCCGGCACCACCAGCACCGGCGGGATGTGCCCGGCCTTGGCGACGGTGAGCCGGGCCGTCGCCGGGTCGAAGACCGCGTAGACGCAGGTGGCCAGCAACGCCTCGTCCGGGCCCTGGGCGAGGTCGTCGGCCAGCTCGTGGACGTGCCGCAGCAGGACGTCCGGCGGCAGGTCGAGGGCGGCCAGCACCCGGACGGCGGTGCGCAGCCGTCCCATGGTGGCGGCGGCCCGCAGGCCGTGGCCCATCACGTCGCCGACCACCAGCGCGGTGCGGTCGCCGGGCAGCGGGATGACGTCGAACCAGTCGCCGCCGACCTCGGTGCCGCTGCTGCCGGGCACGTACCGGTAGGCGACCTCGACGCCGGTGGGCTGCGGGACCTGCTGCGGGAGCAGGGTGCGCTGGAGGGTGAGCGCGGCGGTGCGCTCGCGGGCGTAGAGGCGGGCGTTGTCCAGCGAACTGCCGGCCCGGTCGGCCAGTTCGACGGTGAAGGCCAGGTCGTCCCGGTCGAAGCCCTCGCGGTAGCCGGCCCGGCTGACCAGCAGCAGGCCGATCACGATGCCGCGGGCACGCAGCGGCACGACCAGCATCGAGTGCACGCCGAGGTCCCGGGCGGCCTGCATCTTCGGGTCCCCGGGGTAGGTGACGCCGTCCAGCTGTTCGGCGCCGGACAGCAGCTCGGGCACGCCGGTGCGCAGCACCCGGCCGCAGACGGAGTCCTCGGCGAAGGTGATCCGGGCGCCGCGGCGCAGCATCACGTCCACCTCGGGGCCGTCCTGGACGGAGGCGGTGCCGAGCTGGAGCAGCGAGGTGCGCCGGTCGTGGCCGTGCCGGGGCAGGTCGTCGCCGTGCGCGACGGCCTGGAGCAGGATCACCGCCGAGTGGTCGGACAGCCGGGGGACGACCGAGCCGGCCAGCTCCTGGGCGATCCGGGAGGCGTCCAGCAGGTCGCCGACCCGGGAGCCGAACTCGTTGAGCAGCGAGAGCCGGCGCCGGGCGTGCTCGACCTTGGCGACCGCCCGGTAGCGCTCGGTCACGTCCATCACGGTGCCGGAGATGCCGAGCACCCGGCCGGAGCGGTCGGTCATCCGGCTGTAGGAGATCGAGCGGTAGCCGGCCCGGGTGGTGACCGGGGAGGCGAGGGTGACGTCGATGACCGGCTCTCCGGTGGCCAGCACCTGGCGCTGGATGGCGGTGATCTCGTCGGCGGCCCGCTCCGGCAGGGTCTCGCCGGTGGTGCGGCCGACGTGGTCGTCCAGGGCGACGCCGTTCATCTCGGCGAGGGTCCGGTTGACGGCGGTGTAGCGCAGGTCGGTGTCCATGATGGCGATGCCCAGCGGGGACTGCTCGAACAGCGCGTCGCGCACCGCGAGGTCCCGCTCGACGGCCCGGACGGCGCCCGCCTCGGCCATGTTGACCTGGAGGAACGGGGTGCCGTCGCCGTCCACCAGGAGGGAGATCCGGGCGTCCACGGCGACCGGTGCGCCGTCCCGGTCGCACAGCTCGGCGTGGCCGGCCCAGCGGCCGTGCCGCAGGGTGTCCTGGATCGCGGCCCGGATCCGGGCGACCTGCTCCCGGGCGGGGATCAGCTCGTCGATCCGGCGGCCGACCAGCAGCTCGTTCGGCCAGCCGAGCAGTTCCTCGGCGGCCGGGCTCCAGAGCACCACCCGGCCCGCGGTGTCCAGGATCGCGATGGCGACCTTGAGCATGTCCAGCAGGCTGCCCTCCCCGGGCGGACCGGGGACGCCCGGGGCGTCGGCCGGACCGCCGGGAAACGGCCGGCCGGGGCGGCTGCGCAGGCCGGGCC